>NZ_WHOV01000166.1:0-7373 GCF_009765395.1 Pseudomonas sp. BAV 4579
ATGGTGTCGGCGATCACCTCCAGCAGCGGCTCGTCGGCGGTGGAGTAGAGGCAGTCGCCGACCGTGAAGAACAGCGAGTTGAGGCGGCGGCGGGTGTGCACCGGGGACAGCTGCTCCTCCAGGCGGCCCTGCACGACGGCGACGAAGTCCGCCGCCTGCTGACCGTCGGTGTCGATGATGGTGAGGTACTGGCCGGCACGGATCTCGAAAGTCCGGCCGTGCCCGGCCGGGACGTGCACGTGATGGGTTGGGCAAGGCATGGGAAGACTCACTGGCGGGGGATGAAGTCGGCGGTGGGCAGGTCGAAGCTGACCCCGAGGTAGCGCTGTTGCAGCGTTTTCAGTTCGCCGGATTGCTCGAGGGCGATGATTTCATCGCTGATCACCTTGTTCAGGCGCGCGTCGTCCTTGCGGGTGGCCCAGCTGATCCACTGGCTGGCGCCCAGTTCGCCGACCTGCTTGACCTTGCCGGGCAGCTGCTTGGTCAAACCGCCCAGCACGGTGAGATCGTCGAAGACGAAATCGGCGCGGCGGGTCATGAGCGCGGCCAGGGTCTGGTCGACGCTGTCGACACTGATGATCTTGATCGGCGGGAGCTGCCGCGCCTTCAGTTGGCCGTTGAACTGCCTGAGCAGCTGTTCAGGCGCGGTGGTGGCCTTGACCGCAGCGGTCAGGCCGGAAAGGGCTTCGACGGTCAGCGGGGTGGCCGTCACCCGGGTCTCGTCGGCACGCACCAGAACCGCGTTGACGCTCTTGCCGAAGGGCACGGTGAAGAGAACCTTGGCGGCGCGCTCGGCGGTGACGTTGAGCGAGGAGCCTTCGGCGTCGACGGAGCCGGCGATCAGCGCCGGGATGATGCCGCTGAAGGCCATCTTCTGGTATTCGAGCGCGACGCCCAGTCTGGCGGCCACCCGCTGCATGATTTCCGGTGTATAGCCGACGATGGTGCCGCTGGCGTCCGTGTACTCGTAGGGCGCGAAGGTGGGATCTATGGCCACCACCAGCTTGCCGCGGGCTTTCACGTCATCGAGGGTATCGGCGCTGGCAGCGCCCAGCAGGCCGAGCCCGAAGGCCAGGGCGGAAAGCGTCATGGCACAGCGGTAAGCAAGAGAGGTCATGGGAGCGCCTAGGTCGAAGGAATGACCCAGGCCTCATCGCAGAAAGCATGCCATCTCGGGCGGCTGCCGTAGCCAGCGCCGTAACCCCTTGAAGAAACTGATGTTTCTCTATAATTTTATATGAAACTTTTGTTTCTCGGGTCTCGGCACGGATTCGCTCCGCTGCCTTTATCCGGTGCATGATGAATTGAAATGGTGCGTCAGCGGGGATTGTCCAGCTCTTCCAGTTGCTGGTGCAGACGCTCGGCGGTCTCCAGGTGGGAGATCTTGCGGCCGGTCAGTTCCTTGCCGACCAGGGAGCACAGCAGATTGGTGATGGCCGAGACGCTGCTGTTGCTGTCGAACATCAGGGTGCTTTCGGTGTGGCAGCGGATCACCCAGGTCGCCAGCTGAGCGGGGCTACCGGCCAGGACATCGGCCAGGTAGAGCATGCGGACCCCCAGCTGGCCCATCACGGCCATGGCCTTCTCGAGTTGCGGCATCCGCCGCCGCAGCCCGATGCAGATGGCCACATCGTCCGGCCCCAGGCTGGCGAGATATTCGGCCAGGCTGTCGCCGGGCGAGGGCAACAGCAGGATGTCGCCGCGGACCTGGATCAGATGGCTGCGGACCATGTGGGCGATGGTCTGGCTATGCCGAAAACCGATGATGACCACCCGCCGGGCACCAACGATGGCGTGCACGGCGGCGAAGAGTTCGTCCTGATCCAGCGACTGATAGGTCTGCCGGACGTTGGCCAGTTCCTGCTCCAGATGATGCTGCAGGAGGTCATCGACCGAGCGCTCAGCGGCGCCACGGTCCTGCAGATAGAGCGGTGAGCCCTCTCCACGCAGCGTCCGGGCCTGGCGCCGGGCTTCTTCGTAGGAGGCATAGCCCAGCGTCCGGAAGAAGCGTGTGGCGGTGGCCTTGGAGACGCCGGCACGGGTGGCCAGCTCGGTGGCGGTCTGCATGGCGAGCTGGCCAGGCGCGGCCAGGATCACGTCGGACAGCTTCTGCTCCACGACCGACATCTGTTCGTAGCGTGCCTTGATCCGACTCTCCAGGGAGGTGGGTGGCGGTAGCCGAGTCTGGTCGGATGGCAGCATCGAGCGGCTCTGGTCTGCGAAGGGAGGCTGCAGTCTAGCGGCAAAGACGTTGCCGAGCGTAGTGCCCCCGGGTAGCCGCCGACGCTGGCGGTGCGGCAGGTCGTGAGCCAGGTCCGCGGACGCGGCGTCTTCAATCCTCGCTGGAGGCGAACCCCTCGAGCCAGCGCGCTTCCGAACAGAGCAGGTGGTGGCGCATGGCGGTCTGGGCTCCGATCAGGTCGCGGGCTTCCACCGCACGCAGGATGGCCTCGTGTTCGGCCACGGCGACGCCCCAGGTCTTCTGGCTTTCGGTCTGCTCGGCGACGTGGGTGGAGAGGGGGCTGTGACGCTCGTCGAACAGCGAGGTGATGATGCGCACCAGCGTGGAGTTGCCGCTCATCCGGGCCAGGCGGCAGTGGAACTTGCGATCGTCCTCCATGGGCGAAAGTCCCTGGGCGATCTTGTCGCTCATGTTCTGGATACACTTCGCCAGGTAGCGGTAATCAGCCTTGCCGCCCAGGGAACAGGCCAGCACGATGGTCGCGCCCTCGATCATGGCCCGGGCGTGCATCAGTTCCGAAGGACTTTCGCCAAGGGTGGAAGTCCGGGCGCCATTGTTCAGCAGCGCGGCGTTCACATAGATGCCGGAGCCCTGGCGTACCTCGATGCTGCCTTCGATTTCCAGGGCGATCAGGGCTTCGCGCAGCGACGGCCGGGAGACGCCCAGCAACAGCGCCAGGTCGCGCTCCGGCGGCAAACGGGTACCGGCTTCGATGGCGCCCTCGCGGATATGCTGGCGCAGGCGATCCGCGATCTTCTGGTAGAGCTTTCTTTCGGTGGTGGCAGTGGGCAGCGTCATCGATGAAACCTGCATCTTCAAGGGCTTCAGTATCTCATGGGCTACCCGGTTCGGCGCCAGCGGCTCAGGGCAGGGCGGCCAGCTCGAACAGCGGGGTCGCCAGCTGCCACTTCTCCGATCCCGCCTCGGGCGAGGACAGCTGATAGCGCGCCATCAGGGTTTCCCATTCCTGGATCCTGGGATTGCGCTGTTCCAGCTCGTGCAGGCGGTCGAAGGAGAAGCCCGGCCCCGCTTCGAGCAGCATGGTCAGGCGGCAGCCGAGGCGCCAGATGGTCATGTTGGCGACGCCGGCTTCGCGCAGATGGGCGATGACCTCGGGCCAGACCGCCGCGTGCTGGCGTTCGTATTCGGCGATGAGCGCGGGGTCGTCCCGCAGGTCCAGCAGCAGACAGTAGCGTGTCATGTTCTCGCTCCTCGGCCGGTGGCGGCCGATCAGACCCGTTCAGATTTCGACGATGGCTTTGACGACGCCGCGGACCGGGTCCAGCAGCTCCGCGAAACGGGCGGGCAGCTCGGCCAGTTGCAGGCGATGGGTATTGAGTGCCGCGTCCGGGATCAGGCCCTCGCGCAGGCAGCGCTCGACATGCTGGAAATCCTCGGCGGTGGCGTTGCGACTGCCCAGCAGGGTGGTCTCGCGCTTGTGGAATTCGGGATCGGCGAAGCGGATGTGGTCCTTGACCACCGAGATCAGCACATAGCTGCCGGCATGGGCGACGAATTCGAAACCCCGCTCGATGGCGCGGGCGTTGCCGGTGGCGTCGAACACCACGTCGAAGAAGTCGCCGTCGGTCAGCCGCGCCAGTTCGTCCTTGTCGCCGTCACCGACGGTGACCGTGGCCGCGACCTGCAGGTGCTGGCGGCAGAATTCCAGGCGATCGGCGCGGGTGTCGAGAACGGTGACCTGAGCCCCGGCGATACCGGCGAAGATCGCCGCCGCCATGCCGATGGGGCCGGCGCCCACCACCAGCACGCGCTGTGCCTGGCCCAGTCCCGAACGGCGCACGGCATGGGCGCCGATGGCGAGAAATTCCACCATGGCCGCCTGGTCGAGGGTGAGGCCCTCGGCCTTGAAGACGAAGCGGTCGGGCAGACTGAGGTACTCGGTCAGGGCGCCGTCGCGGTGCACGCCCAGGACCGCGATCCTGGTGCAGCAGTTGGTCTTGCCCTGGCGGCAGGCGATGCACTGGCCACAGGACAGGTAGGGCACCACATAGACGATGTCCCCCGCCTGCAGGCGCCCGCTGTCGTCGGTTTCCTCGACGACGCCGGAAATCTCGTGGCCCATCACCCGCGGGTATTCCAGGTAGGGCTGGTTGCCTTCGTAGATGTGCAGGTCGGTCCCGCAGACGCCGACCCGGCGGATGCGGATCAGGGTTTCGCCTGCGCCACGGGCAGGCTTGGGGGTATCGCGGGAGACCAGTAGGCCGGGTTTTTCACAGATGACGGTCAGCATAGGAAGACTCCACATCGCATCGGGATGCACATTGGATTCATGGCCGGGAGCTCGTTGGGATTGGCAGCGAGCGTCCGTCGCCACAGAGGCAGGTGGAAGGGGCGGTGCGGCTTCATGCCGGGACTCCTGCCACGGGGGCATCGGCGTCCAGCAGGCCACGCTGCTTGAGGGTGCTCCAGAATTCCGCCGGAATGGGCGTCTGCAGCCAGGCCAGGTTGCTGGCCACCTGCTCGGCGCTGCGCGCGCCGATGACCGCCGAGGCGACCGCCGGATGTGCCAGGGGAAATTGCAGGGCCGCGGCGGCCAGGGGGATCGCGAATTCTGCGCAGACAGCCTGCAGGGCCCGCACCTTGGCCACCACCGCTGGCGGCGCGGCGCCATAGTCGAAGTGCTGGCCACCGGCGAGGATCCCGGAATTGAAGACTCCGCCGGCGACGATGGCGTGGCCCTGGGCCAGGCAGCGATCGAGCAGGGGGCTTAGGCTCTCCTGCTCCAGCAGGGTGTAGCGACCGGCCAGCAGGGTGCAGTCCAGCGGGCACTCGTCGAGGCTGTCGACCACGACCTCCCATTCGTTGACGCCCAGGCCGATGGCCTGGATCTGGCCAGCGCTGCGCAATTCCTCCAGCGCGCGGAAACCGCCGCCGCGGGTCAGCGCCTGCCAGTGCCGGTCATGCCGCTCGCCATGGGTGCGGCGGCCGATGTCGTGCACATAGAGGATGTCGATCCGCGCCAGCCCCAGGCGCTGCAGGCTGTCTTCATGGGATCTCAGGATGCCGTCGTAGCTGTAGTCGTAGACCGGCTTGAAGGGCAGTGGCCGGACCCAGCCGTCGTCGTTGGCGCGCTCGCTGCCGTTGGGCGCGAGCAGCCGGCCCACCTTGCTGCTGAGCACGACTTCATCCCGCGGCTGTTCGTCGAGAAAGGCCCCGAGGCGATGTTCCGAGCGGCCATAGCCATAGAAGGGCGCCGTATCGAAATAGCGGATGCCCTGCTGCCAGGCGCCGGCCAGGGTGTCGACGGCCTGCTGCAGCGGCATGTCCCGGTACAGTCCGCCCAGCTGGGAGCAGCCGAGTCCGAGCACCGGCAGGGCCAGCGGGCTGTTCGCCAGGGGACGCCGTTCGGAGAGATTCATCGCCAGGCCTCCACTCAATAGAGCACGTTGCGTGCGTCAGGGCTGTCCAGGTTGGCCTTGTCGATGAGCAGGACGCCGGTGTCGATGAACTTGGGCACCTTCTGCTTCTCGATGACCTTGATCACCGTGGCGACCGATTCCAGGCCCATGCGATAGGAACTCTGCACCACGATGGCGTCCAGGGTGCCGTCGCGGACGAAGCCCTGCAGGTCCTCGTTGCCGTCGAAGCCGATGGCCTGCAGCTTGCCGGCCTTGCCGGACTGGGCGATGGCCCGCGCCATGCCGACCGCGGTGGGTTCGTTGGCGCCGTAGATGCCCTTGAGGTCGGGATTGGAGGCCAGAACGTCGGTGGTCTGGTTGAGGGCGTTGGCCATCTGCGACTGGGAATAGAAGGGGCCCACCACGGTCAGCTGCGAATGCTGCTCCAGGTATTTGCGGAAGCCGCCGACCCGGCCCGTTTCCGAACCGGTGCCCGGCACATAGGACATGATGGCGATCTTGCCGGTCTTGCCGACCTTCTCGATCATGCGCTGGGCGGACAGCTCGCCGGCCTTGTTGTTGTCGGTGGAGAGAAAGGACTGGTAGTAGGGCGCGCCGCTTTCCGCCACCGAGGAGTCGATCAGCACCACCGGGATATGGGCTTCCCAGGCCTGCTTGATGGCTGGCACCAGGGCGTCCGGGTCGGACGGTGCCAGCACGATGCCCGAGACGCCGCGGTTGACGGCATTGACCACCATGTTCACCTCGTCGGCGATCGCCGATTCCGAGGCCGGTCCCTGGAAGGTAACCTTGTAGCTGGTGTGCTGCTTGGCCGTTTCCTGCACACCCTTCTGCACGTTCTGCCAGTAGTTGGAGTTGGCACTCTTGACGATGACGGCGATCTCGCCGTTACCGGCCAGCGCCAGGGAGGTCGCGGCGGAGAGGGCGACACCCAGGACCACTTTCTTGAAGTTTTTCATCGGTCGTTCCTTGTTGTTGTTATCGAGGGTTCACTTCTTGCGGTTGCGGAGCTGGTCGATACAGACGGTCAGCAGGATCACCAGGCCGATGATGATCTGCTGGGTGAAACTGGAGACGCCGAGCATGTTGAGGCCGTTGCGCAGCACGCCGATGGTGAAGGCGCCGATCAGGGTGCCCGACACGCTGCCGATGCCACCAGAGAGCGAGGTGCCGCCGATCACCGCGCTGGCGATGGCGTCCAGTTCGTACATCACCCCTTCGTTCGGCTGGGCGGTGACCAGGCGCGACATCAGCACCGCGCCGGTCAGGCCGGCCAGCACGCCGGACAGCACATAGGTGAAGAGGGTGACCGCGCGCACCTTGACCCCGGAGAGCCGGGCCGCTTCGGCGTTCGAGCCCACGGCATAGATGTGGCGGCCCAGGCGGGTGCGGCTGAGCACCAGCCACAGGGCGATGGCCAGGACGATCATGATGATCACCGGGTAGGGGATGCCCGGAAAGATCACGTTGGGAAAGCCGTCGTCGCCGATGCGCTCGATGCGGCCCAGGGTGCCGTTGCCGAGCACGCCGAACGCGGCACCGAGTCCGGAGATGGGCTGGGCATCGGTCAGTCGCAGCGCCAGGCCGCGGGCCACCAGCATCATGCCCAGGGTGGCGATGAACGGCGGCAGCTTGACCAGGGTCACGAACAGGCCGTTGATCGCGCCGCAGATCCCGCCGACGATCAGGCCGACCAGGATGCCCACCTCGATGGACGCGCCGGCCTTGACCGCCATGGCGTTGGCCACGCC
>NZ_WHOV01000167.1:0-21059 GCF_009765395.1 Pseudomonas sp. BAV 4579
GTCGCTGCCGACCCCGGCCGCCATCGTTGTGGTCTCGGCGCACTTCGATACCCGGGTTCCACTGTTCGGCAGCGCCGAGCGGCCGGCTACCGTCCATGACTTCTATGGCTTTCCCGAGGCCCTCTATCAGTTGGACTATCCTGCGCCTGGCGCTCCGGCCCTGGCCGAGCAGCTGGCGCAGGGGCTACGTGACCAGGGCTGGGAGGCCGAAACCGGCGAGCAGGGACTGGATCATGGTGCCTGGGTGCCATTGCGCTATCTCTATCCCGACGCTCGGATCCCCGTGGTGCCGCTGTCGATGAGCGCTGCCCGCGGACCGGACTACCACTATGCCCTGGGCCAGGCGCTGGCCAGGGCGCTACCGGCGGACACCCTGCTGATCGGCTCGGGCAGCCTGACCCATAACCTCGGTGACTTCCGCCGTGGCGGCGCCGAGTCCCCCAGCTATGTGCGGGACTTCCAGCAGTGGATGCAGACCCGTCTGCGCGAGCGCGACCTGGACGCCTTGTTCGACTACCGGCGTCAGGCGCCACAGGCCCGTCAGGCCCATCCCACCGACGAGCACCTGTTGCCGCTGTTCGTCGCCCTGGGCGCGGCCGATCCCGAAGGCACCTTCAGCGTCCATCACGACGGCATCGCTCATCGCATCCTGGCCATGGATCTCTACGGCTTTTCCCGCCACTAGCCGCTCGCCAACAAAAAGCCCGGAGCGGTAGCCGATCCGGGCTTTTTGCCAACTACCAAACGCCGTTCGATCAGCCGAACAGCTTGGGACCATAGCCCCACATCAGCACCGTGGTGGCCATCAGCACCTCCAGCACCAGCACCCCGATGGCCAGGGTGGAACCGGACATGATGAAGCCTTCCCGCTGGTCGATATTGAGGAAGGAGGGAATGCCCGTATAGAGCAGGTAGGCCGAATAGGCCAGGCCGACGATCCCGGCGATGGCGCACAGCCACACCAGCGGATAGAAGCCCACCAGACCGCTCAGCAGCATGGGCGTGGCCACGTAGCCGGCGAACAGGATGCAGCGGTTGGCACTGGGTCGATCCGGATAGCGCCGTGCCAGCCAGTGGATCACATGACCCATGGCTACGACGGCCGCCATGATCAGCGCATAGCTGATGACGGCGAGCACCACCGCCGTGGGTAGGTCCAGCACATGGGCTTCACCACCGCCGAAGCGCCAGCCAAAGGTGGTGGTCCCCACCAGGGAAGCGACGACGGGAATGGCCGCCAGGAAGGCGACATGATGGGCGAAGAAGTGCCCGACCGTTTCCCCTTCGCGACGGATCTGTTGCCACTCGCGATCGGGATGGGCCAGCAGGCCCCAGACATGATTGATCATGATCCTGCTCCTCACCCGCTGTGGTCGCCGCAAGCGGGCCTCTATGGATGGCGAACGCTGGGTACAACGCGACTGGCGACTACCTTAGGAGTATAGAAGAGGTCTGGAATGCGTCATGCGAGCCGACGAAGGGCAGCTTGCCTGCAAACGAAGCGACCAATGGTGCACAGAGCACCAGGCTGGTGCGTTTCCGGGCCTCTGCTGCCCAGCCAGGGCCCGGAAAGCAATACCTGACCACTTGGACAGGAAATTGCTTGTTCAGGGTATCTGTTACCGCCAAACGAGGCCTGTCATGCCATCTCTCGACATCATCATCGCCGGCGCCGGCATGGGCGGTCTCACCGCCGCCCTGGCCCTGCAGCAGGCCGGGCACCGGGTCCGCCTGTTCGAGCGGGCGCAGGATCTGGCCCCCATCGGTGCGGCTATCTCCATCTGGCCCAACGGCGTCAAGGTACTCGAACACCTGGGCCTCGGGTCCGCCATCGCCGCGGTCAGTGGTGACATGCAGACCATGAGCTACCGGGACCACGAGGGACGGTTGCTTACCCAGTTCAGCCTGCTGCCTCTTTATGCGGCCGTGGGCCGGCCAGCACGTCCCATCGCCCGTGCCCACCTGCAGCGACTGCTGCTGGAAGCCGTGGGCGCCGAGCGGGTGACCCTGGGTGTCGGTTGCGACGGCTTCGAGCAGGACGCGACCGGGGTGACCGTGCTCCTTGGCGACGGTCGTCGCGAACGGGCCGATCTGCTGATCGCCGCCGATGGCACCCACTCGCGCCTGCGGGAGCGGGTGGTGGGCCAGGCCATCACCCGTGAGTATTGCGGCTACGTGAACTGGAACGGACGGGTAGGGATCGCGCCGGAGCTGGCCGAGGCCCACGACTGGGCGCAATTCGTCGGGGCGCACCAGCGGGTTTCCCTGATGCCCATGGGCGGCGACGAATTCTATTTCTTCTTCGACGTACCCCTGCCCAAGGGCACACCCAACGACCGCGGCCGTTACCGCGCGGAACTGGCCGAGCACTTCGCCGGCTGGGCACCGCCGGTGCAGCGCCTCATCGAGCGGCTGGACCCCCAGGGCGTGGCCCGCGTGGAGATCCACGATACCCGGCCGTTGCCGACCCTGGTGCAGGGCCGGGTGGCACTGCTGGGCGATTCCGCCCATGCCATGGCCCCGGACCTGGGGCAGGGCGGTTGCCAGGGCATGGAGGATGCCTGGGTGCTGGCGCGCTGCCTGGACGCCGAGACCGATCCGCGCGCGGCCTTGCAGGCCTACGAACAGGCCCGACTGGAACGGGTTGCCGGCATCGTCGAGCGGGCGCGCAAGCGTTGCGAGATCACCCATGGCCACGATCCTCTGGCTACTCAGGCCTGGTACGCCGAGTTGGCCCGGGAAACCGGCGAGACGGTGATCGCCGGTCTGCGCAAGACCGCCGAGGGCGGTCCGCTGTGAAATAGCCCCCGCCCGCGGGGACGAATGGCAGTGCCGGGGGTCGAAAGGCCCACGTCCTCGTCGGAGAGTTAGCCCATGCGCCTGCGTCTCGCCCTGACCCTTGCCAGCCTTGCCATCACCCCGCTGGCCTTTGCCACCGACGGCGGCTGTCCCTATCCGCAGACGGTGAAATTCGCCGGCCCCAACTGGGAGAGCGGCATGTTCACCACCGAGGTGCTGCGCCTGCTGGTGGAGAAGGGCTATGGCTGCCAGACCGACAGCGTGCCGGGCAACACCGTGACCCTGGAAAACGCCCTGGCGCAAAACGACATCCAGGTCACCGGCGAGCAGTGGGCCGGGCGCAGTCCGGCCTGGCGCGCGGCAGAGAAGGCCGGTAAGGTCTTCGCCGTGGGCGAGACGGTCAAGGGCGCCACCGAGGGCTGGTGGGTACCGGAATACCTGGTCAAGGGCGATCCCGCGCGGGGCATCCAGGCCAAGGCGCCGGACCTGAAGAGCGTCGCCGATCTGCCGCGCTACAAGGAGCTGTTCCGCGATCCGGAAGAGCCCGGCAAGGGGCGTTTCCTCAACTGCCCGACCGGCTGGACCTGCGAGATCGTCAACAGCCAGAAGCTCAAGGCCTACAAGCTGACCGACAGCTACACCAACTTCCGCACCGGCACCGGCCCCGCGCTGGACGCGGCCATCGCCACCGCCATGCGTCGTGGCGAGCCGGTGCTCTTCTACTATTGGTCGCCGACCCCGCTGATGGGCCGCTACAAGCTGGTCCAGCTGGAAGAACCGCCGTTCAGCCAGAAGGCCTGGGATACCCTGTCGGATCCGAAGAATCCCGATCCGCTGCCGTCGCGCTCGCTGCCGGCCAAGATCACCATCGGCGTCTCCCGCGACCTGCACGACAAGGCGCCGGCCCTGGTGGCGCTGTTCGAGAAGGTTGACTTCCCCCTCGACCAGTTCAACGGCATCCTCGCCGGCATGGCCGAGAAACGCGAAGACGCCCAGGTCGTCGCCAAGCGTTTCCTCAAGGAGCATCCGGAGGTCTGGACGTCCTGGCTGCCGGCGGAAAACGCCGAGCGGGTAAAGGCGGCGCTCTAGGCGCCGTGATTAGGGGATAATGGCGGTTTTCCGTGCTGGAGCCGCCCATGACCGTCGCCGCCCTCACCATGTACGTCGAGCCTGCCGAGGTGCGCGACGCCTATCGCCAGCTCGCCGAGGCCGTGGCGCTGCGTCTGGGCGAGACGCTCGACCCCGCACCCGAGGAGCTGCCGGCGCTCTGGACGCATCCCGAGCTGCTGCTGGCCCAGACCTGCGGCTATCCCTGGGCGACCCGCCTGCGCGGCCAGGTGCGCCTGGTCGCGGCACCGCGTTATCGCTTCGAGGGTTGCCAGGCGGCCGAGCACTGCGCCTTCATCCTGGTGCCCGAGACGCTGGAAGCGACCAGCCTGGTCGATCTGCGCGGCAAGCGTGTCGCCCTCAACGGCCTGGATTCCAATACCGGCATGAATCTGCTGCGCCACGCCGTGGCCCCCCTGGCCGAGCACGCCCGTTTCTTCGGCGAGATGATCGTCAGCGAGAGCCACGCCAACAGCCTGGCGCTGTTGCAGCAAGGGCACGCCGATGTGGCCGCGGTGGATGCCGTGACCTACGGCTATCTGCAACGCGCCGAGCCCGCGCGGGTCGCCGGTCTGCGCCTGCTGCAACGCACTCGCACCAGTCCGGCACTGCCCTTCATCACCGCCGCCAGTCGTTCGGACGCGGAAGTACAGGCCTTGCGCATGGCCCTGAACGACAGCCTGGCCGCCGATCCTGCGTTGGCCGACATCCTTGCCCTCGACGGTGTCACGGCCGTGGACGAGGCGACCTATCTACCCCTGCTGGATTGGCGCCGGGAGGCGGTGGAGCAGGGCTACCCGGTGATTGCCTAGATTGGGCTGAGACGGCGCCATTATCGCAGCCAAGCATGAAGGATTCGGCCTGGCGCCGTTGCCGTTTCGCGCTGATCCATCGCGGCCATGGGCCGCTCCTACGGGATCTCACACCGCGGTAGGAGCGGCCCATGGCCGCGATGAGTAGACGCTAGTGGGGGCGCGCAGAGAGACGGCTTCATCGTCGAAGCCCAACAGCGGGAGCTGGCCTGAGCACCGTTGGCTGCGCCCCATGAAGGCAGTGCCAGGGCCTCAGGCTGAACCCTGAGCCCGAAGCGCTGACCAAGGTAGGATCGCCAGCGGAACGGCACCGCCGCCCTGGCCCTCCCAGTGCAGACGGAGTCACCCATGCCCACAGCCTTTCCCGGCCGTTCCCTCCTGGCCGCCGGCCTCTCTCTTGGCCTGCTCGTCGCCGGCACCGCCCAGGCCGACAGCTGGTGCGCCAGCCAACCGGTGAAGTTCGCCGGGGTGAATTGGGAAAGCGGCATGCTGCTCACCGAATTGATGGGCTTCGTCCTGCAGCACGGCTATGACTGCAAGGTGGACAGCATTCCGGGTAACTCCATCACCCTGGAGCAGGCGCTGGGCAACAACGACATCCAGGTGTTCGCCGAGGAGTGGATCGGTCGCAGCGAGGCCTGGAACAAGGCCGCCGCCGCTGGCAAGGTGGTCGGCGTGGGCGCTCCTATAGAAGGTGCCACCGAAGGCTGGTATGTACCCCGCTACCTGGTGGAAGGCGAGGGCGCCAAGGCTCCCAACCTGAAGAGCATCGCCGACCTGGGCCAGTACGCCGAGCTGTTCCGCGATCCGGAAGAACCGGGCAAGGGCCGCTTCTACAATTGCCCGGCCGGCTGGACCTGCGAACTGGAAAACACCCAGATGCTGCAGAGCTACGGCCTGAGCGACAAATACACCAACTTCCGCCCGGGTACCGGGCCGGCGCTGGATGCGGCCATCGTCTCGGCCACCAAGCGCAAGCAGCCGATCCTGACCTACTACTGGTCGCCGACGCCGCTGCTGGGTCGGGTCGACATGGTGCAGCTCAAGCCCCGTGATGGCGAAGAGAAGCGCATCCAGGTGCAGGCGGGGCTGTCCAAGCCTTTCCACGACGCTGCCCCCGAGCTGGTGGCCGTGCTGAGTCGGGTCAACGTACCCATCGAACTGCTCAACCGCACCCTGGCCGAGCAGGCCGAAGCCAAGCAGGACGCCCCCGCCGCTGCCAAGGCGCTGCTCAAGGCCCATCCCGAACTGTGGCAGGCCTGGGTGACCGACGCCGCGGCGCGCAGCAAGATCCAGGCGGCGCTCTAGGATGTTTCCCGAAGGCCTGACCTTTTCCTTCGCCGACGCCGTCAATCGCGGTGTCGACTGGCTAGTGACGCGCTACGGCGACGTTTTCCGGACCGTCTCCGACACCCTGCTGCAGGCCATCGTCTGGCTCGAAGGCCTGCTGCGCGGCACCCCCTGGTGGGCGCTGCTGCTGATCGTCGCGGCCCTGGCCGCCCATGCCACCCGGCGAGTGTTGCCGACCCTGCTGATCACCGGATTGCTGTTCCTGGTCGGCGCCCTGGGGCTGTGGGACAAGCTGATGCAGACCCTGGCCCTGGTGCTGGTGGCCACCGCCATCGCGGTGATCATCGGCATCCCCCTGGGCATTCTCTGCGCTCGTAGCGCCCGCCTGCGCCTGGTGCTGATGCCGCTGCTGGACATCATGCAGACCATGCCCAGCTTCGTGTACCTGATCCCGGTGCTGATGCTGTTCGGCCTGGGCAAGGTGCCGGCGATCTTCGCCACGGTGATCTATGCTGCGCCGCCGCTGATCCGCCTCACCGACCTGGGCATCCGCCAGGTCGATCGTGAGGTCATGGAAGCGGTCAACGCCTTTGGCGCCAGTCGCTGGCAGCAGCTGTTCGGCGTGCAGCTGCCGCTGGCCCTGCCAAGCATCATGGCCGGCATCAACCAGACCACCATGATGGCGCTGTCCATGGTGGTGATCGCCTCCATGATCGGCGCCCGCGGTCTTGGTGAAGAGGTGCTGGTGGGCATCCAGACCCTGGACGTGGGCAAGGGCCTGCAGGCGGGGCTGGCCATCGTCATTCTCGCCGTGGTCATCGACCGCATCACCCAGGCCTATGGCCGCCAGCGCCACGAGGTGGAGCGATGAAGATCGTCGTCGAGCGGGTCTCCAAGATCTTCGGCAAACGCGAGCAGGCGGCCCTGGCCCTGCTCCGCGAGGGGCACGACAAGGCCGACATCCTCGCCCGCACGGGTTGCGTGGTGGGGGTGGACGATCTGTCCCTGGAAATCGCCGAAGGTGAGATCTTCGTCATCATGGGCCTCTCCGGTTCCGGCAAGTCGACCCTGGTGCGCCACTTCAATCGGCTGATCGATCCCAGCAGCGGGCGCATTCTCATCGATGGCCAGGACATCCTCCAGCTGCCGCTGCCGGCGCTGCGCGAATTGCGCCGCCAGCGCATCAGCATGGTGTTCCAGAGCTTCGGCCTGCTGCCCCATCGGCGGGTGCTGGACAACGTCGCCTACGGCCTCAAGGTGCGGGGCGAGCCCAAGGCGGTCTGTCGCGAACGGGCGCTGCACTGGCTCGAGGTGGTGGGCCTGGCCGGCTACGAGCGCAAGTGGCCGCACCAGCTCTCCGGCGGTATGCGCCAGCGGGTCGGCCTGGCCCGCGCCCTGGCGGCCGATACCGAGATCATCCTGATGGACGAGGCCTTTTCCGCCCTCGATCCACTGATCCGCGCCGAGATGCAGGAGCAACTGCTGGAGCTGCAACAGCGCCTGCACAAGACCATCGTCTTCATCACCCATGACCTGGACGAGGCACTGCGCCTGGGCAATCGCATCGCCATCCTGCGTGACGGTCGGCTGGTGCAGGTGGGCACCCCGGCGGACATCCTCGGTCAGCCGGCCGACGACTACGTGGCGCGCTTCGTCCAGCGGCGTACCGCTGCGACAGTTTGAAACAATTGCGGCAGAAGCCTTCACGAGCATTTCACAGGCGCGAGGCTCTGATGGTGAGACCTGTGGCCTGACCCTGTCAGGCCTTTCTCTTCCCACTGGAACCGCGCCGCAATGGACTATCTGCTACAACTCGCCGCCGACCCGACCGTCTGGGCTGCCCTGGCCACCCTGATCGTGATGGAGGTGGTGCTGGGCATCGACAACCTCATCTTCATCTCCATCCTGACCAACAAGCTGCCCGCCCACCAGCAGCAGAAGGGCCGTCGCATCGGCATCAGCCTGGCGCTGATCCTGCGCCTGGGTCTGCTCGGCACCGTGGCCTGGATCGTCCAGCTCACCGAGCCGATCATCGAGGTGTTCGGCAAGAGCTTTTCCTGGAAAGACCTGATCCTCATCGCCGGTGGCCTGTTCCTGCTGTGGAAGGCGACCAAGGAGATCCACCACAACGTCGATCCCGAGCCTGACAGCGCCCTGACCAAGGGCGGTGAGACGGCGACCCTGGCCTTCGGCTCGGCCATCGTGCAGATCCTCTTGCTGGACCTGGTGTTCTCGGTGGACAGCATCATCACCGCCGTCGGCATGACCGAGCACCTGCCGGTGATGGTGATCGCGGTGGTGGTGGCGGTGACCGTCATGTTGCTGGCGGCCGACCCCCTGGCCAAGTTCATCGACCGCAACCCGACCGTCGTGATGCTGGCGCTGGGCTTCCTGATCATGATCGGCATGACCCTGATCGCCGAAGGCTTCGGCGCCCATGTGCCCAAGGGCTACATCTACGCGGCCATGGCTTTCTCGGCGCTGATCGAGGGCCTGAACATGCTGTCGCGGCGAGCCAAGCGTCGCCAGCAGGCTGCCGGCAAGTGAGGGCAGGGCGTGCCGGAAAAGGCCTTGTTACATTCCGGCACGCCTATTGCTAACAATAACTGGAAAGTCTAGGCACTATCGGTCAAGACCTTTGTCATAGCAGCGTCACACGTGAGGTTTACAACTGAAGTCATGAACATACAAGCGCAAGCCCAGAACGCCATGCATGCCCTCAGCGCCGCTTTCGCGCCGATGAGCTGCGTCATCGACGCCCCCAGCAAGCGGGGTTTTTCCTTCATCGTCGTCAACGAGCATGGCGTAGCCAAGCACACTCGCCGGATCTACCGCGACGAATACAGCACCCCGAGCCGCCTGCAGGCCATCATCGACAGTACCCGTCTGGCCATCGCCGGCTGAGATTCAGCCGGCTTCCGCTTTACCCCTCCCGCCTTACCTTCTGCGCCCCACCCGAGCTACGGGTGTACCGGCGGCAGATACGCCAACGTTCCCCCCAACAGCCACAGCAGCACCAGCACCAAGGGTGCATGGACCAGCAGCTGCACGAAGGAAAAGCCGACCAGGTCGCGCGCCTTCAGCCCCAGCACGCCCAGTAGCGGCAGCATGTAGAAGGGATTGATCAGATTCGGCAGTGCCTCGGCGGCGTTGTAGATCTGCACGGCCCAACCCAGGTGATATTGCAGGTCGTTGGCCACCTGCATCACATAGGGCGCCTCGATGATCCACTTGCCCCCGCCCGAGGGGATGAAGAACCCCAGCAGCGCCGAGTAGACGCCCATCAATAGGGCGTAGGTGTCGTGGGTGGCGATCTGGGTGAAGAATGCCGCGATATGGTGCGCCAGAGTCTGGCCATCGGCGCCATTGACCTTGGTCAGGATCGCGGCGATGGAGCCGTACAGCGGAAACTGGATCAGCACCCCGGTGGTGGCCGGCACGGCGCGGGCCACGGCGTCGAGGAAGTGCCGCGGCCGCCAGTGCAGCAAGGCCCCCACGCTGATGAACAGCAGGTTGTAGGTGTTCAGCCCGGAGATGGCCTCGATGGCCGGCTTGCTGGCGAATTCCTGTACCAGCCAGCCGGCGGCCAGGAGCACCAGCAGCACGATCAGGATCGGACTGTATTCGAGCCATTCGCCCGGACGGGTCGGCTTGTCGGCGGCCTTGGGCGCCGGGGTGACGTCGACGCCGCAGGCGCGGGCATCGCGCGCGCTGTCCGGTCCTGGCGCGGTGACGTAGGCGATCACCGCCGAGACCACCAGCAACACCAGCAGCAGGGCGCCGGATTGCCAGAGGAACAGTGTCTGGCTGAAGGGGATCACCCCGGTAATGGCCAGGATCGACGGTGGCAGGCTGGCCGGATTGGCCTGCAGCTGGGCCGCCGACGACGACAGGCCCAGCGCCCAGACCGCGCCCAGGCCCAAGTAGGCCGCGGCGCCAGCGGCGCGATAGTCCATCTTGAGTTCTTCGCGGCGGGCCAGGGCACGCACCAGCAGGCCGCCGAACACCAGGCTCAGGCCCCAGTTGAGCAGGGAGGCGAGCATGGCCACCAGGGCCACCCAGCACACCGCACCGCGGCCGGTCCGGGGCACCCGCGCCAGGCGCTCGATCAGACGCCCCGCCGGACCGGAACTGGCCACCACATAGCCGCCGATGACCACGAAGGCCATCTGCATGGTGAAGGGAATCAGACTCCAGAAACCGTCGCCAAAGGCCTTGGCGGTCTTGGCCGCGGGGGCGCCCATGCCGAGGGCGGCCAGGGCCACCACGGCCACGGCGAGCACGGCGAACACCCAGGAATCGGGAAACCAGCGCTCGGCCCAATTGGAACAGGCCAGAGCGAACCGCGCGCTGCGCGAATCACGGGAAGGGGTTGAGCTCATGGTGGATCCTTTTGTTGTTGTTCTTTAGGTAAACAGCGGCAGTAGCGTGGAAAACGGCGCAGCCTTTTCCACGCGTTGGGGCCATATCGCGGCCATGGGCCGCTCCTACAAAAGCATCAGCACCTGTAGGAGCGGCCGCATCGGCGGACCGCCATGGTCGCGATCAACGCACTACCGCCGCTCCACCGCCAGGGCCACGCCCTGACCACCGCCGATGCACAGGGTCGCGAGCCCCCGACGCCCGTCACGGCGGCGCAATTCGTGGAGCAGGGTCACCAGCACCCGGCACCCCGAGGCGCCGATGGGGTGGCCCAAGGCGATGGCGCCGCCGTTGACGTTGACCTTGTCGTCATCCCAGCCCAGCTCCTGACCCACGGCCAGGGCCTGGGCGGCGAAGGCTTCGTTGGCCTCGATCAGGTCCAGGTCGGCCAATCGCCAGCCGGCCTTTTCCAGGGTCTTGCGGGTGGCCGAGACCGGGCCGATGCCCATGATCGCCGGGTCTACCCCGGCACTGGCATAGGCGGCGACATGCGCCAGCGGTGTCAGGCCCACGGCGGCCGCCCTGGCCGCGCTCATCACCAGCACCGCGGCGGCGCCGTCGTTGAGGCTGGAGGCGTTGCCGGCGGTGACGCTGCCGTCCTTGGCGAAGGCCGGACGCAGGCGCGCCAGTCCCTCGGCGGTGGTGTCGGCGCGGATGCCTTCGTCGGTGGCGAACAGCAGCGGCTCGCCCTTGCGCTGGGGAATGGCCACCGGGGTGATCTCCTCGCGGAAGCGGCCGGATTCCACCGCGGCCGCGGCGCGCTGCTGGGAACGCGCGGCAAAGGCGTCCTGGGCCTCGCGGCTGAGCTGGTACTTCTGCACCAGGTTCTCCGCGGTCTGGCCCATGTGATAGTCGTTGAAGGCATCCCACAGCCCATCGCTGAGCATGGAGTCGACCAGCTCGGCATGGCCCAGGCGCAGGCCGGTGCGCACCTTGGGCAGCACATAGGGCGCCAGGCTCATGTTCTCCATGCCGCCGGCGATGACGATCTCGGCGTCGCCGCAGCGGATCGCCTGGACCGCCAGCTGCACCGCCTTGAGACCGGAGCCGCAGACCTTGTTCAGGGTCAGGGCCGGTACCTCGTGGGGCAGGCCGGCCTTGACCGCCGCCTGGCGCGCCGGATTCTGGCCGGCGCCGGCGGTGAGCACCTGGCCGAGGATGACTTCATCCACCGCGGCCGGGGCCACTCCGGTCTGCTCCAGCAGGGCGCGTATGACGGTGGCGCCGAGCTCCACGGCGGGCACATTGGCCAGGGAGCCCTGGAAACTACCGACCGCGGTGCGGGTGGCAGCGACGATGACAACGTCTTGCATGGCTGGGATCTCCTCAGGCCTGGATGGGGGCGCCGGTGGCGGCGCGCAGTTCATCGAGGCTGACGCCTTCAGCCAGCTCCACCAGCCGGAGACCGCCTTCGGTCACCTCCAGCACGGCCAGGTCGGTGATGATCAGGTTGACCACGCCGACCCCGGTCAGCGGCAGGTCGCAGGCCGGCAGGATCTTGTGGGCGCCCTTGGCGGTATGCTCCATCAGCACCACCACGCGCTGCACGCCGGCCACCAGGTCCATGGCGCCGCCCATGCCCTTGACCATCTTGCCGGGGATCATCCAGTTGGCCAGGTCGCCCTGGGCCGACACCTGCATGGCGCCGAGGATGGCCAGGTTGACGTGACCGCCGCGGATCATGCCGAAGCTGGCGGCGCTGTCGAAATAGCTGCTGCCGGGCAGGGCGGTGACGGTCTGCTTGCCGGCGTTGATCAGGTCCGGGTCGACCGTCTCGGCGGTGGGGAAGGGGCCGATGCCGAGCAGGCCGTTCTCCGACTGCAGCCAGACGTCCATGCCGGCGGGGATGTAGTTGGCGACGAGGGTCGGCAAACCGATGCCGAGGTTGACGTAGAAGCCGTCCTGCAGCTCCCGGGCGGCGCGTTGCGCCATCTGTTCGCGGGTCCAGGCCATCTTACTTCTCCTCGCTCAGGGTGCGTTTCTCGATGCGTTTCTCGGGATTGGCGTTGACCACCAGGCGCTGCACGAAGATGCCGGGCAGGTGGATCTGGTCGGGGTCCAGCTCGCCGACTTCCGCCAGCTCTTCCACCTCGGCGACGCAGACGCGACCGGCCATGGCGCACAGCGGATTGAAGTTGCGCGCGGTCTTGTTGAATACCAGATTGCCGGCCTTGTCGGCGCGTTGCGCCTTGACCAGGGCCACGTCGGCGGTCAGCGCCAGTTCCATGACATGGGGCTGGCCATTGAAGTCGCGCACCTCCTTGCCCTCGGCCACCAGGGTGCCGTAGCCGGTGCGGGTGTAGAACGCCGGAATGCCCGCGCCACCGGCGCGCAGCTTCTCGGCCAGGGTGCCCTGGGGGGTGAATTCCAGCTCCAGTTCGCCGGCCAGATACTGGCGCTCGAATTCCTTGTTCTCGCCCACGTAGGAGGAAATCATCTTGCGGATCTGCCGGGTCTCCAGCAGCTGGCCGAGGCCGAAGCCGTCCACCCCGGCGTTGTTGCTGATGGCGGTCAGTTCGCGGGCGCCGGTGTCGCGCAGCGCGGCGATCAGCGCCTCGGGAATGCCGCAGAGGCCGAAGCCGCCCACGGCCAGGGTGATGCCGTCGCCGACCAGCCCGTCGAGGGCGGCCGCGGCGTTGGGATAGAGCTTGTTCATGATGGAGATCCTCTTGTCGTTATTGAGCGGTCCAGCCGCCGTCCATGGTCCAGGCGGCGCCGCGCACCTGGGCGGCGGCGTCGCTGCACAGGAACAGCGCCAGCTCGCCCAACTGGTCGGTGGTGACGAAATCCTGCGACGGCTGCTTCTCGCTGAGCAGGTCGCGACGTGCCTGATCCGGATCGCTGCCACGGCTGTCCAGTTGCTGCTGGATCAGCGGAGTGAGCACGAAACCCGGGCACAGTGCGTTGCAGGTGATGCCGGTGCGGGCGGTTTCCAGGGCGGTGACCTTGGTCAGACCCACCACGCCGTGCTTGGCGGCGACATAGGCGGCCTTGCCGGTGGAGGCCACCAGGCCATGCACCGAGGAGATGTTGACGATGCGGCCCCAGTTGCCTTCGCGCATGCCCGGCAGGGCCAGGCGGGTGGTGTGGAACACCGCCGAGAGATTGAGGGCGATCACTGCGTCCCAGCGCTCCACCGGGAAGTCTTCCACCGGCGCCACGTGCTGGATGCCGGCGTTGTTGACCAGGATGTCCACGCCGCCGAAGTCGCGTTTGGCGTAGGCGAAGAGATCTTCGATCTCCTCCGGCCTGGACAGGTCGGCGCCGTGGAAGCCACTCCGGGCGGCGAGGCTGGCCTGGGCCGCAGCGGGATCGCCGAAGCCGTTGAGGATGAGGGTGGCGCCGGCGGCGGCCAGGCGCTGGGCGATGCCCAGGCCGATGCCGCTGGTGGAGCCGGTGACCAGGGCGGTCTTGCCGGTGAGGTCCATGGTGGTCTCCTTAGACGAGGCCGGTCAGGTAGTAGAGGGCGATGACGAAGAACACCGCCACGGTCTTGATCAGGGTGATCTTGAACACGCCGCCATAGGCTTCGCGGTGGGTCAGGCCGGTCACCGCCAGCAGGGTGATCACGGCGCCGTTGTGCGGCAGGGTGTCCATGCCGCCACTGGCCATGGCCGCCACCCGGTGCAGGACTTCCAGGGGGATCCCCGCGCCATTGGCAGCGGCGATGAAGGTATCGCTCATGGCCGCCAGGGCGATGCTCATACCGCCCGAGGCGGAACCGGTGATGCCGGCCAGCAGGGTCACGCTCACCGCCTCGTTGATCAGCGGATCGGGGATGGCCTTGAGACCCTGGGCGAACAGCACGAAGCCGGGCAGGGCGGCGATCACCGCGCCGAAGCCGTATTCCGACGCCGTGTTCATTCCGGCCAGCAGGGCGCCGGAGACGGCGGTCTTGCTGCCTTCCGCCAGGCGCCCGCGGATGGCGCCGAAGCCGGTGGCCAGCACCAGCAGGATGCCGGCCAGCAGCGCGCCTTCCACCGCCCAGATACCGGTCAGCTTGGCCACCTCCTGGGTCACCGGCTTGGCCATCCCGGGCAGGGCCAGGTTATGGGTGGCACCGTACCAGTCGGGAATCCAGCGGGTCAGCAGCAGGTTGAGCACGCCCACCAGCACCAGCGGCGCCAGGGCCAGCCAGGGATTGGGCAGCGGCAGATCGGCGGCGGTCTCGGGTTCGTTGCGCAGCGGCACGCTGGCATAGCCTTCGCCGCTGTTGCGGGCCTTGCGCCGGGCGCTGCCGAGGTAGGTCAGGCCCACCGCGATGACGAACAGCGAACCGGCCAGGCCCAGCCAGGGCGCGGCCCAGGCGGTGGTCTGGAAGAAGCTGGTGGGGATGATGTTCTGGATCTGCGGCGTGCCGGGCAGGGCATCCATGGTGAAGGAGAAGGCGCCCAGGGCGATGGTCGCCGGGATCAGCCGCTTGGGGATGTCGCTCTGGCGAAACATCTCCGCGGCGAAGGGGTAGACCGCGAAGACCACCACGAACAGCGAGACACCGCCATAGGTGAGCAGGGCGCAGACCGCGACGATCACCGGGATAGCCCGTTCGCGCCCGAGCAGGCGGATGGCCGCGGCGACGATGGCGCGGGAAAAGCCAGACAGCTCGATCAGCTTGCCGAACAGGGCGCCGAGCATGAACACCGGGAAGTAGAGTTTGAGAAAGCCCACCATCTTGTCCATGAACACCCCGGTGAAGGCGGGCGCCACGGCGGACGGATCGGTGAGCAGCACGGCGCCGAGCGCGGCGAGGGGGGCGAAGAGGATGACACTGAAACCCCGGTAGGCGGCGAACATCAGCAGCGCCAGGGCGGCGAGTGCAATCAGGACACTCATGGCTTCTCCTAGAGCTTCGCCTGGGGCGAAGCGGTTCTTGTTGTTATAGGGCGATGCAGAGACCGCCCGAAGGCAAGAGCCAGAACCGTGCCAGATTTATAAATTATTGTTTTGTATGGGTTTTTATTTTAATCGCTGCCAATTGCCGTCATTTTGTCTCAAAAGCTGGACCCCGTAGGTTGGGTTGAGCGCAGCGAAGCCCAACATCAGCCCACGGCCGTTCATGTTTGGCTTCGACCATAAAGCCGCCTCAACTCAATATACGGGATGACTCTGTAGGAGCGGCCCATGGCCGCGATAGACGATCTATCGCGGCCATGGGCCGCTCCTACGGATTGCGTCTCTGCACTTGGACATATCTCATTTTTGAGACATCAGCCCCAGGGCCACCAACTTCTTGTACAGCGTGGACCGCCCCAGTCCCAGGCGGCGCGCGGCTTCGTCCACCTTGCCGCCGCAGGCGGCCAGGGTCGCCTGGAGCAGTTCCCGATCGAAGCGCTGGCGCGCTTCAGCGTAGGTTTCGCCGGTAACGCTCGTCATGGGTTTGGCTGGCAGTTCGGCGGAAACCCCCAGAGCCTCCGCCAGCGCCGCAGCATCCAGCTGGCTGTCGTCACCCAAGAGCACGGCGCGCTCCAGCACGTTGTGCAACTCGCGCACGTTGCCGGGCCAGGGTTGGCGCTGCAGCAGCGCCAGGCCGTCGACAGTGAGCTCGGGCATTGACTGTCCGTTCAGCGTGCGCAGGTCAGCGAGGATGGCCTCGGCC
Source organism: Pseudomonas sp. BAV 4579 (assembly GCF_009765395.1). Lineage (NCBI taxonomy): Bacteria > Pseudomonadati > Pseudomonadota > Gammaproteobacteria > Pseudomonadales > Pseudomonadaceae > Pseudomonas > Pseudomonas sp. BAV 4579. The sequence continues at coordinate 16,027 of NZ_WHOV01000167.1, forward strand.
AGCACCCTCAGGTCGTCGAGGCGTTCTCGCAATGGCGGAATGCGGATCGGCAGGACATTGAGCCGGTAATAGAGATCGGCGCGAAAGCGCCCCTCGGCCACGGCGACGTCCAGGTCACGCGAGGTGGCGGCGATCATGCGCACGTCACAGGCCAGCACCTCGTTGGAGCCCAGCGGCTCGTACTCCTTTTCCTGCAGCACCCGCAGCAGCTTGGCCTGCAAGGCCAGGGGCATGTCGCCGATCTCGTCGAGAAACAGGGTGCCGCCCTGGGCGATCTGCAGCTTGCCCGGGCGGGCCCGTCGCTCGGCGCCGGTGAAAGCGCCGGGCGCGGTACCGAAGAATTCCGCTTCCAGCAGGCTTTCCGGAATGGCCGCGGCATTGATGCTGACAAAGGGCCGCCCGGCGCGTGGCGAGGCGCCGTGGATGGCGTGGGCCAGCAACTCCTTGCCGGTGCCGGTCTCGCCCAGCAACAGCACCGCGGCCTCGCTGGCGGCGGCGCGGCGGGCGCGACGCTTGACCTCCAGGCTGGCCGGTCCGCTGCCGACGAAGTGGCCGAAGCCATACTTGGCGGTGCGCGCGTGTTGCAGCGAACGCCGGGTGGTGGCCAGCTCTTCCTGGATGCGCAGGTAGCGGGTCACCAGCGGCGCCAGTTGCTGCAGCTGGTCGAACAGGGCGAAGCCGATGGCGCCGATCAACTCGCCCTCGTCGGTATGGATCGGCAGGCGCATCACCACCAGCGGTCCGTTGCGGGTCTCCAGCATGTCCAGCAGGATCGGCTGGCCATTGCGCGCCACCTCGCGCAGCAGGCTGTGGGGAATGATCTGTTCCACCGGCTGACCGATGGCGGCGGCGGCATCCGGCAGGCCGAAGTGCTGGGCGTATCTCTGGTTGATCCAGACGATGCGCGCCTCGCGGTCGACGATCACCGTGCCATTGCTGGTCTGCTCGATGATCTCGAACAGCGAGCGGATCGCCCGCTGACGGATCTCGGCGTAGTCCTCCAGGTCCGGCAGACCGGGCGAGGGGCGACTCATGGCTTCAGCGCATGGCGCAGCTGGTGCAGGCGCCGCTGGACGATACGCTCGCGCCGCGCTGCGTCCCACTCGTGAAAGCCCGCACCACTGCGCAGGCCGGTGCGGCCGGCCGCCACCTGGTCTTCCAGCAGCTGCAGCGGCGCCTCGTCCCGCGCCAGGGTTGGCCAGAGGTGGCTGGCGATGTCGCGAAAGGTGTCCAGGCCGCCCATATCCGCCGCCTCCAGCGGACCGACCATGGCATAGCGCCGGCCCAGGGAGGCGCGCATCACCCGGTCCACCGTCTCGGCATCCGCCGCGCCGCTCTGCACGATGTGCAGGGCCTCGCGCAGCAGGGCGAATTGCAGGCGATTGCCGACGAAGCCGGGAATGGCGCGCTGCAAGACCACGGCCTCCAGCTCGGCGGCCTCCAGCAGCTGGCGCACGGATTCCAGATGGGCAGGCAGGGTGGCCGAGCCGGGCACCAGCTCCACCAGCGGGATGAAGTGCGGCGGATTCCAGAAGTGGGCGATCAGCAGGCGCTCGGGATGGCGCAGGTGCGCGGCCAGCTCGTCCGGTGGCAGGCCGCTGGTATTGCTGGCGATCAGGGCATCGGGGCGCAGCACGGCTTCGAGCTGGGCGTAGAGCCGGTGCTTGAGCTCCAGGCGCTCGGGCACGGCTTCGAACAGCAGGTCGCAATCGGCGAGATCGGCCAGGTCGGTGGTGGTGGTCAGGCGGGCGATCACCGCTTCGGTGTCCACCGCGATGGCGGCTTCTTCCAGCTCGGCGAGCAGGGTGCGCGCGGTGGCGCCCACCTCGGCGAGGCGGACGGGATCGACGTCCTGCAGCCGCACGGCATGGCCGTGACGCGCCAGATGCACGGCGATGCCGATGCCCATGAGACCGGAACCCAGGACGGCGAGGCGTGGCGTGGTCATGATCTTTTCCTTGTGAGACGGCCGCGGCAACCGTCTCACACTTGACTGCCCCCGGCCAAGGCACGGAGCGCCGCCTTGCACCAAAGGCGGGCCCCGGTAGTGGATTCGTTGCGGCACCCTGGGCTCTGTCTCGCTCCTTGGCCGGGTCTGGCATGGGCACTGCTACAGGACAGGCACCCCCATCCCGAGGAGTCCCTTATGAGCAACGCCGGCAACGACTATCCCCTGAGCGAAGTCCCGCCCCACGCCCGCAAGGGGCTGGCCTCCCTGGCCATGGTACTGCTGGGCTTCACCTTCTTCACCGCCACCATGTTCGCCGGTGGCAAGCTGGGGGTGGCCTTCGGTTTCGCCGACCTGCTGCTGGTGATCGCCCTCGGCAATCTGCTGCTGGGTCTCTATGCCGCCGCCCTCGGTCATATCGCCTGCCGCAGCGGCCTCAACTCGGTGCTGATGGGGCGCTTCGCCTTCGGCGAGCGCGGCAGCAAGCTGTGCGACCTCATCCTCGGCTTCACCCAGATCGGCTGGTACGCCTGGGGTACGGCCACCGCCGCCGTGGTGCTGGGCAAGTACTTCGGCCTGGAGCAGGGCGCGGTGCTGGCGCTGATGGCGGTGTTCGGCCTGGGCTTCTGCGCCACCGCCTACATCGGCTACCGCGGCCTGGAGATCCTCTCCTGGATCGCCGTGCCGGCCATGGCGCTGCTGCTGATCCTGTCCATGAGCGTGACCACCGCCAAGGCCGGCGGCCTGGCCGGCCTGCTGGCGATCCAGCCCAGCAGCAGCCTGGACCTGTCCACCGCCATCACCCTGGTATTCGGCACCTTTGTCAGCGGTGCCACCCAGGCCACCAACTGGACGCGCTTCGCCCGCTCCACCCGGGTGGCGGTACTGGCCAGCCTGATCGGCTTCTTCCTCGGCAACGGCCTCATGGTGCTGATCGGCGCCTATGGCGCCATCGTCTACCAGCAACCGGACGTGGTCGAGGTGCTGATGCTGCAGGGCTTCGCCACCGCCGCCCTGGCCATGCTGCTGCTCAACATCTGGAGCACCCAGGACAACACCATCTACAACTTCGCCGTGGCCGGCTGCAACCTGGTACGCACCAGCCGCCGCAGGACGGTGACCCTGGCTGGCGCCCTGATCGGCACCGCCCTGGCGCTGCTGGGCATGTACGACCTGCTGGTGCCCTATCTGGTCCTGCTCGGCACCGTGATCCCGCCCATCGGCGGGGTGATCGTCGCCGACTTCTGGCTGCGCCACCGCGGCCGCTATCCGCTGCTCGCCGAGGCCCGCCTGCCGCACTACAACTGGCCGGGGCTGGCCGCCTATGGCCTCGGCACCCTGGCGGCCTTCAATTCACCCTGGGTCGCGCCCCTGGTGGGCATCGGGGTGGCGGCGCTCGGCTATGGCGTGTTCAATGGCCTGAGTCGCGGTCGTCGTACCGCCGCCCCCGCTTCGCTCTAGGAGATCGACCATGCGCATCCTCAACGCCCGCCTGCGTGACCGCGAAGGCCTCCACGACATCCGCCTGGAAGGCGGACGCATCGCCGCCATCGCCGAGCAGCTCATGCCGCCCGCGGTAGGGCCGGACGACCTCGATGCCGCCGGCAACCTGGTGGTGCCGCCCTTCGTCGAGCCGCACATCCACCTCGACGCCACCCTGACCGCCGGCGAGCCGCGCTGGAACATGAGCGGCACCCTGTTCGAAGGCATCGAATGCTGGGGCGAGCGCAAGGCCACCATCACCCAGGAAGACACCAAGACCCGCGCCACGCGCACCATCCGCGCCCTGGCCGCCCACGGCATCCAGCACGTGCGCACCCATGTCGATGTCACTGATCCGTCGCTGGCCGCGCTCAAGGCCATGCTGGAGGTGCGGGAGGAAACCCGGCACCTGATCGATCTGCAGATCGTCGCCTTTCCCCAGGAGGGCATCGAGTCCTTCAGGAATGGCCGCGAGCTGATGGAGGAATCCATCCGCCTGGGCGCCGATGTGGTCGGCGGCATCCCGCACTTCGAGTACACCCGCGACCAGGGGGTGAGTTCGGTAAAATTCCTCATGGACCTGGCCGAGCGCACCGGCTGCCTGGTGGACGTCCATTGCGACGAAACCGACGATCCCCACTCGCGCTTCCTGGAGGTGCTGGCCGAAGAGGCGCGCAGCCGCGGCATGGGTTCGCGGGTCACCGCCAGCCACACCACCGCCATGGGCTCCTACGACAACGCCTACTGCGCCAAGCTGTTCCGCCTGCTGACCCATGCCGGCATCAACTTCATTTCCTGCCCGACCGAGAGCATCCACCTGCAGGGCCGCTTCGACAGCTTTCCCAAGCGCCGCGGCGTGACCCGGGTCAACGAGCTGCTGGAGGCCGGCCTCAATGTCTGCTTCGCCCAGGACTCCATCGTCGATCCCTGGTATCCGCTGGGCAACGGCAACATCCTGCGCGTGCTGGAAGCGGGGCTGCATATCTGCCACATGCTCGGCTATCGCAACCTGCAATCGGCGCTGGATCTGGTCACGGTGAACAGTGCCAAGGCCCTGTGCCTGGGCGACCGCTATGGCCTGGAGGAGGGGCGGCCGGCCAACCTGCTGGTGCTGTCCGCCGACAGCGACTACGAGATGGTCCGCAGCCAGGGCCTGCCGCTGTATTCCATCCGTAACGGCAAGGTGCTGATGCAGCGCCGCCCGGCACAGGTGGAGCTGGCGGATCGGTAACGGGTAACGGTCCGCCGATGCGGACAGGCTCATGCCAGTCGCTGGCGATTTTTCAGGACTGGCAAAGACCTGATCCTCACTCGGACAACCCCCTCTCCCTCTGGGAGAGGGTTGGGGTGAGGACCCGCCCCACGCCGAAGTCCCCGGTGGAAAAGGCTGCGCCGTTTTCCACGCACGGTGCTGGTGCTCGCGCGGACAGCCCCCTCTCCCCTTGGGAGAGGGTTGGGGTGAGGGCGCGCCCCATGCTGAAGTCCCAGTGGAAAAGGCTGCGCCGTTTTCCACGCTACGGCCCTGGGTCTACGCAGGCGCGGTCTCGATCACCGTAGATACCATCTCTCCCACCAATCACAACAGGTCCGCTAAAGGGCCTGT
>NZ_WHOV01000168.1:0-6676 GCF_009765395.1 Pseudomonas sp. BAV 4579
TTCCTCGGGGTGGACGCCTACGTCCAGGACATCATCAAGGGCCTGATCATCGTGATCGCCGTGGTCATCGACCAGTACCGCAACAAGCGCAAGGCAAAGCGCTGAGGCGCACAGGTACCCGCCGCTTTTCCCCCTCGCCCTCTGGGAGAGGGCCGGGGTGAGGGACAAGCCCGCACCCAACTGCCTTTCCCCCTCTCCCCGGGAGAGGGTTGGGGTGAGAGCGCCCTTCCACCGCTCACCCATCCTTTTACCCGGCAGGCTAAGGCTTCGCCTGCCGGGTCTTTCTACCACCCTCACGGAGAAAAACATGCGAGACATCGGCATCGGTCTGATCGGCACCGGCTTCATGGGCCATGCCCATGCCCAGGCCTTCCAGCATGCGGCGAGCAGCTTCAGCTTGTCGGTGCGCCCGCGGCTGGCCCGCGTGTCGGCTGAAGTCCTGGCGCGAGCAGACTGCGGCCCGCCTAAGAATTTCTCGCGCTGCGTTGTACGTCAAGTTGGCACGTTACAGAACAACAGCAGGGCATAGGCCTGGGCCTGCGGTACGATCACCAGGTTCGCCTGCTGGTAGTCATCGAGGACTCCGGCGATGGCCATGCCGGTGTAGCGCACCCGGGTGGGGAGCTGCTCGGCATAGGTGGGGTAGCCCACCAACTGCACGATGGGCGTCGGTAGCGCGGCCACTAGCATCGCCAGCGCCGCGAGTCAGATGTTGCCCTGGGCCGTGAGAGCATCATCGGGATCACCAGTACGACATCGGCAATGAAGCCCAGGGTCCGCACCCGCCGCCGGCCAAGTCGATCCGATAGCCCGCCCCGGAACAGCATAATCAGTGCGGCGCACAGGCGGAAGTCGGCCATGATCCAGTTCACCTGCGCTTGGAAATAGCGCTGAGGGGGAGTTGATACTGCCCCTGTGCTAAGTACGCGGGCTCACCATTCGAAGGCATATGCCTTGTACATGCCTGAACAGCGCGCTACATTTGCCTATGTCAGGCATAGGCCAAAGAAGCAGATCATGCGTACCGTATCGATTTTCATGAATGGCAGGAATCAAGCAGTCCGGCTGCCCAAGGATATGGCTTTTGACGGCATCGGCGAGCTCGAAATCTCGAAGGAGGGTGACGTCATCACCCTGCGGCCTGTTCGCCCGTCCTGGACGTCTCTGGCGGAATTGCCTAAGGCTAACGCTGACTTCCTGCGGGAGCGCACCGCAGTGGCCAGTGATGAGGGCAGGTTCACTCTATAACCACCTACATGCTCGATACCTGCATTTGCTCGTTCATCATGCGGGAGCATCCAGATGCTGTAATCAGACGCCTTGCTGCTGAGGTCCAACGCGGTAACCGCATCGTGATTTCGGCCATCACCTACGCGGAAATGCGTTACGGCCAGATCGGCAAGAAGGCCTCACCCAAACACAAGATTCTGGTGGACGAGTTCGTTCGGCGACTGGACGCGTTGATCGCCTGGGACCTGCGCACGGTCGATGCGACGGTTGAAATCATGCGCCAGCTCAATGCGGCGGGTACACCGATCGGGCCGAACGACACAGCCATTGCGGGGCATGCAATCGCTATCGGCTGCACCCTAGTGACCAACAATGTGCGTGAGTTCAGCCGGGTCCCCGGCCTCGTGTACGAAGACTGGGTTTGATAGGTGTGACGTAATACAACTGGCGATATTTGTCATCACTTGAACTGCCAGATTGCCATCGCAACTAAGGGACAGATCCCAGTTGCCGAAGACATCTCCCCAGCCTGGCGGAGATCGTCACCGTCACACAGCACAACGATAAGTACCTGTAACGCACCCAGAGCGCCAGCATAGCGCTTTGCAGCGTCAAACCTATCTGGACGCCTCCGGACGCTGGTCCAGCACCAACATGTGCCCAGGATAGTGGGAGATGCAATAGGCGCTTCGCAGCTGAGGCAGGACCTGCTGTGGCGTCACCCCGCACGCCCAGCACACCGGCACGTCGTCTGGGCCCATAGGCGGCACCACGCCAAAGTCCGGCGCCTGCAGATCGGTGATGCCTATCGCCTCAGGATCGCCGATTTGAACTGGCGCGCCATGGCCGCTGGGATAGCGCGCGGTCACCAGCACTGCTTGACTGAGCAGCACCCGGGGTACCGGTCGCATGCTCACCACCAAAGTCCCGCCCAGAGCGCCGGCCGGCGTGTTGGGTACCGTGGTGCTGTAGACCGGCGGTGCCGCGCTGCTGACCTCAATACCTGCGTGGCGCAACGGCGCGTCGAAGGTGTGGCTGCAGCCCAGCAGGATGAGCATGGAATCCTCCCGCCAATAGGCTTCAATGTCCGTGGGCTCCGCCACCAGGTGGCCATGCTGCCAAACGCGATACCGCGGTAGCATGGTCCGGATGTCAATGGCCGCCCTGGGCAAGGGCATCCGAGGATTGCCGGCAGTCCCCACGGCAAGAATCGGACAGGCCTTGAGATTCGCAGACAGAATAACAGCAGGGCATAGGCTTGGGCCTGCAGCACGATTACCAAGTTGGCCTGCTGGTAGTCATCGTGCACCCCCGGCGCGCGACCAGCGGGCCGGTACTCAAAACGCAAGCGCGCGCCAGATCCCTGCAATCGAGCTCGAAGGGTCTGGCGTGAAGACCTGGCTCAGGGGGCGGCAGGCGCCTCTCGCAACCCGCCCAGGGGCTGGCGGCGCCGATACAGGACTAGGGTCGCCCCCAGCCCGCATAGCGCGGCGAACATCAGCCAGAAGGCCGGCGAGGCCTTATCGCCTGTCGCATTGACCAGAAAGGTCGAGACTGCCGGGGTGAAGCCGCCGAACAGTGCCGTGGCCAGGCTAAAGGACAGCGAGAAGCCGGCGACGCGCACCTCGGCCGGCATGACCTCGGTCAGGGCCGCCACCATGGCGCCGTTGTAGCAGCCGAAGAACATCGAGAAATACAGCAGCACCGCCAGCATCCGCTCGAAGCTGGGCGCGGCGGCCAGCCAGGCCATGGCCGGATAGGCGGTGAGCAGGGCCAGGCTCGCGATGCCCAGCAGCAGCGGCCGACGACCGATGCGATCGGAAACGCTGCCGCCGATGGGCAGCCAGATGAAGTTGGAGACCCCGACGAACAGGGTGACGATCAGGCTGTCACTGGCGCTCAGGTGCAGCACGGTGCGACCGAAGGTCGGGGTGTAGACGGTGATGAGGTAGAAGGTGGTGGTGGTCATGGAGGCCAGCAGACCACCGGCCACGACCAGCACCCAGTTCTGCCGCATCGAGCGAAACACCTCACGGACGCTGGGATGATGCCGGCGTTTCTTGAAATCCTCGGTTTCCGCCAGCGAGCGGCGGATGAAAAAGATGAAGGGAACGATCAGGCAGCCGACCACGAAGGGCAGGCGCCAGCCCCAATCGGTGAGCTGCTGGGCGCTCAGACTGGCATTGAGGACATAACCCAGCCCCGCGGCGACTACGATGGCCACCTGCTGGCTGGCCGATTGCCAACTGGTATAGAAGCCGCGTCGCCCGGGTGTGGCGATCTCCGAAAGGTACACCGAGACGCCACCGAGTTCGGCGCCGGCCGAGAAACCCTGCAGCAGTCTGCCGAGCAGCACCAGGGCCGGCGCCGAGAGGCCAATCTGGGCATAGCCGGGGACCAGTGCGATGAGGACGGTGCCGCTGGCCATGATCGCCAGGGTGACGATCAGCCCGCGGCGCCGACCCACCTGGTCGATGTAGGCGCCCAGGACGATGGCACCCAGCGGTCGCATCAGGAAACCCGAACCGAACACGGCGAAGGTCATCATCAGCGAGGCGAATTCGCTATCGGAGGGAAAGAATACTCGGGCGATATACGTGGCATAGAAGCCGAACAGGAAGAAGTCGAATTGCTCTAGGAAGTTGCCGCTGGTGACGCGCAGGATGGCGCCGACCTTCGAGGGCTGGCGGGGGATATCTGAGGCTTTCATCGGTGCTCCATCATTGTTGTTGTAGTGGGGGCAAGCGGATTAGTCGGCGCCAAGGCGCAGATGATCGGGCTGGCGTTTCTCAATGGCGTGCTTGAGCAGCGCCGCGCTGCGAAAGATGCCGTGGGCGAACTTGCCGTAGGGCATGGTGAGGAAGAACGCCATAACGGCGCCCAGGTGAATGGCCAACAGGGCGGCCATGGCGCCACTGTCGCGCCCGGCCAACAGGGCCAGGCCGCTGAGGCTGACCAGCAGCAGGAGCAGGATGAAGGCCCGATCCATGGGGCGCTGCGCCACGTCGCCCTGTTGCGGATCGCGCCGCAGGCTGAGCCACAGCAGACCGAACGGGCCTATCACCAGGCCGAGACCGCCGGCGGTGCCAAGCAACACCGGCGCGCTGAACAGCGGATAGGGCGCCTCCCAAGCCAGCAGGTAGTGATAGAGGGTGGCCACCGAGGTGGCAGCGAAGCACAGCAGAAAGCCGTAGAAGGTCAGGTGGTGAAAGCGCCGGCGCCACAGCGTGAACCTGTCGCTTTCGTTGTTGCAGCCCTCGCCATGGCCGCCGTCGAGGTATCTCAGGCGCAGCACCGCATCCACCGTCTCCACACCGGCGGCCAGCGGCGACACAGGATCTCGTGGCGCCGTAGGCGGACTTACGCCGCGCCAGAAGCGGCCGACGCCGATCGCCAGGGCCAGGACCACCAGGGCGAAGACGCCACCGAACATCAGGGCCAGCAGGTTGTGGGGAAAGATCGCATAGAAATTGCCCGCCAGCGGACCGGGGAACAGGGTGCCGCGGACCGCTAGGGCGAGCAGCAGGAACAGCGCCAGCCCGCCGGCCGTGGCACTGGCCAGGGTCAGGCCGTTACGCTGGTAGAGCCGACCGAAGGCCGCCGGCCAGGCGTAGTGGGCGTAGGTCTGGCCGCGCACCTTGGCCATGGCCTTGGGGATGTTCACGGCGAATTCGTGGGGCGGCGCATATTGGCAGGCGTGCAGACAGGCGCCGCAGTTATGGCAGAGGTTGGCCAGGTAATGGACGTCCGCACGGGCGAATTCCAGGCGCCGGGTCATGGCCGGAAACACCGCGCAGAAGCCTTCGCAATAGCGGCAGGCATTGCAGATGTGCAGCTGCCGATCGACCTCGCTTTCTTCGAGGGTGAGGAGGTCGATGAGTTGCGGAGCCTGGTCCTCAAGTGGGTGGGTATCAAGCGGCTGCATGGTCGTAGCCCCGTTCGACGAAGGTAGAGGGATGGCCGGCGGCGGCGGCAGCGCGCGCGCCGGCGATGCGGCCGAAGGCGGTACCTATACTCATGCCCACGCCGGCGGTGTAGCCCTTGCCCAGCACGTTGCCCGCCATCATCTCGCCGGCGACGAACAGATTGGGGCTGGGCTGGCCGGCGAAATGCACCGCGGCGCTGGCGTCGGTCTTGAGTCCCAGGTAGGTGAAGGTCACCCCTGGGCGCAGGGCATAGGCGTAGTAGGGCGGCGTATCCAGGGGGAGTGCCCAATGGCTCTTGCCTGGGCTGATGCGCTGAGTGTGGCAGTCGTCCAGCGTGGTGTGATCGAAGTGACCGGGCTGGCAGGCGGCGTTGTAGGCGGAAACAGTGGCAAGAAAGGCCGCGACCGGCAGCTCGAGTTTGCTGGCGAGTTCTTCCAGACTGCCGGCCAGGGTGCCGGGAAAGACTGGCGGCATGAAGCGACCGATGGCCTTGCGATCGATGATGGAGTAGGCGACCTGCCCGGGTTGCCCGGCCACCAGCCGACCCCAAATGGCATAGCGCTTGGGCCAGAAGTCCTCGCCCTCGTCATAGAAGCGCTCGCCCTCACGGTTGACCACCACGCCCAGGGATACGCAGTCGATGCGGGTGCAGATGCCTCCGTCGTAGAGAGGCGCCCGGGCATCGATGGCGACCATGTGCGCCTGGGTGGGGTCGCCGATGGCGTCGGCGCCCTCGGCCAGCAACTGCTTGAGCAGCACCCCCTGGTTGTAGCGGGTGCCCCGGATCAGGAAGTTGTCCGCCGGCCATTCGCCACTGGCGTTCTGCCCCCAGGCCTCGCGCAGCCAGTCGCGATTGGATTCGAAGCCGCCGGCGGCCAGCACGCAGGTCCGTGCCTCGATGCGCTCGGCTGGCAGGGCGATGCCGTCCACCTCGCGCGCGCCCAGATGGGCGGCTACGAAACGGCCGTCCTGCAGTTCGATGTGGGACACCGAGGCGTCGTAGCGGATGCCTATCCCGAGCCGGGCGGCGCTGCGGTAGTAAGCATTCACCAGCGCCTTGCCCCCGCCCATGAAGAAGGCATTGGTGCGGGAGACGTGCAGGGCACCGGAGAGCGGTGGCTGGAAGTGCACGCCGTGCCGGCGCATCCAGTCGCGACAGGTGGCGGAGGCGCGGATCACCAGGCGCGCCAGAGCTTCGTTGGTGAGGCCTCCGGTGACCTTAAGCAGGTCCTGCCAGTATTCCTCTTCGGGGTAGGCTTCCACGAGCACATCCTGGGGCGCGTCGTGCATGCAACGCAGGTTACGGGTGTGCTGGGAATTGCCACCGCGCCAAGCGCGTGGCGAGCCTTCCAGGAGCAGGACGCTGGCTCCGGCTTCCCGGGCCATCAGCGCGGCGCAAAGAGCGGCGTTGCCACCCCCGACCACCAGGACGTCGATCATCGTGAATCCTCATTGGCTGGCCACAGCGGCCTTGTTTGCCACGGACCTTAGCCAAGAGGGGGAGGTGGCCGACAGGGGCC
>NZ_WHOV01000169.1:0-14511 GCF_009765395.1 Pseudomonas sp. BAV 4579
TCGCCGGGCAGCCCGACCCGCTCCACCAGGGCGGCAGCGCGGCGCTGGCGCTCGGCGGCATCCAGCTCGGGACGCAGCGCCAGCAAGCCCTGCTCCAGGGTGGCGCCGATGCGCATGCGCGGATCCAGCGAGGCGAAGGGATCCTGGAAGACGATCTGGATCTGCCGCCGTAGCCGCTGCAGGGTGCGCCGATCGGCCGTGAGCAGGTCCTCGCCGCCCAGCTGGGCGCTGCCGCTGATGCGCGGCCCATCGAGCAGGCGCAGCAGCGCCTTGCCGGTGGTGGTCTTGCCGCACCCGGACTCGCCCAGCAGCGCCAGGGTCTCGCCCGCGTGCAGGTCGAAGCTCACCCCGTCCACCGCCCTGACCCAGTCCCGCGTTCGGCCCCAGGCCCCGCGGCGGAGCGGATAGTGCACGGCCAGCTCACGCACCTCCAGCAGCCGCGCGCCCGGCTGGCGCTGCGGCAGGGCGCGCGGGATGCCGGCCAGGGTCTGGCCGCGCTTGGCGAAGGTGGGAATGGCGGCGAACAGCTCGCGGGCATAGGGATGCCGGGGCGCCTCGAAGAACTCCGCGGCCGGCGCGCTCTCGACGATCTCGCCATGGCGCATCAGGGCCACGTGATCGGCCACCTGGCGCACCACCGCCAGATCGTGGGTGATGAGCAGGATGGCCATGCCCAGTTCGCGCTGGATGTCGGCCAGCAGCGTGAGGATCTGCGCCTGGACGGTGACGTCCAGCGCCGTGGTGGGTTCGTCGGCGATCAGCAGGTCCGGTTCGGCGGCCAGCGCCAGGGCGAGCATGATGCGCTGCTTCTGACCACCGGAGAACTGGAAGGGATAGTCATCGATCCGTCGCTCCGGCTCGGGAATGCCGACCCGCCGCAGCCATTCCACTACCCGGGCACGGGCGGCGGCGCCGCGCAGCGCGGTATGGACGCGCAGGGTTTCCTCGATCTGCTCGCCGATGCGCATGACCGGATTCAGGCTGGTGGCGGGCTCCTGGAAGATGGTGCCGACGCGGCCGCCGCGCAGTTCGCGCAGGCGTCCTTCCGGCAGTCGATGCAGGTCGGTACCGGCCAGCAGCGCCGCGCCGCGGGCGATATCCAGCGACGGTGGCAGCAGCCGCAGCAGCGAGAGCGCCGTGACGCTCTTGCCACTGCCCGATTCCCCGACCAGGGCGAAGGTCTCGCCACGGGCAATGGCCAGGCTCAGGCCGCGGACCGCCTGCCGTGTGCCCTCCTCACCCTCGACCAGGATCTCCAGATCGCGAATCTCCAGCACCGGCGTCATGGCTGCACCTCACCCTGGCCGGGACGGCGCCTGAGCCAGGCGGATCTCAGTCGGCGACTGCGCGGATCGAAGGCGTCGCGCACGGCATCGGCGAACAGATTGGCCGCCAGCACCAGGGCCAGCATGAAGGCGAAGGCGCTGAGCAGATTCCACCAGATCATCGGGGTACGGGACATCTCGGTGCGGGCATCGTTGATCATGGAGCCAAAGGAATTCATGGTCGGATCGACGCCGATGCCCAGGTAGGAGAGCACCGCCTCGTAGAGCACCAGGCTGGAGAACTCCAGGGTCAGGGTGATGAGCACCAGGTAGAAGACGTTGGGCAGCAGGTGCCGGCGCAGGATGGTGAAGTGGGAGACGCCAAAGGCCCGCGCGGCCTGGACGTATTCCAGCTCGCGCAACTTGAGCGCCTCGGCGCGCAGCAGACGGCACAGCCCGGCCCAGCCGGTGAGGCCGAGGATCAGGCAGAGCATGAAGAGGCGCAGGTCGGCCCGCGCCGCGCCGGTGTCGAACAGCTCCGGGTGGCGGTCGATGAACACCTGCATCATCAACACGCAGGCCGCCACCAGCAGCACCCCGGGGATGGAGGTCAGGGTGGTGTAGAGGTAGGTGATGACGTCGTCCACCCGGCCCTTGAAGTAGCCGGCGGCCAGGCCGAAGCCGATCGCCGGCGGTAGCATGGCCAGGGTGGTCAGGCTGCCGATGACGAAGGCGGTGCGGATGCTCTTGAGCGACTGGTAGAGGACGTCGTTGCCGGTGCTGTCGGTGCCCAGCACGTGATAGCCGCTGGCCAGGGCGATCACGCTGCCGGTCACCAGGCAGACGCCCAGCCAGGTCAGCAGGATGGCGCGCCAGGGGGTGGCGGTGTGGCCACGGAGGATGAGTCCGCAGCGGACCGCGAAACCACCCGTCTCGCGCAACCGTGCCGCCGCCAGCGCCGCGGTGGCCAGGGCCAGCGCCAGCGCCAGACCGCCGAGCAGGCCCAACGTCAGTCGCTTGAGAAGATCGCCCCGCCACTCGGTAGCGGGATCGCCCAGGGTGGTACCGGCATGCTTGAGGCGCGGGAAATCGCGTAGCGGCAGGCCCTCGGCGCTGGTACCCAGGGTTTCCTTGGTGAACTGGTGGGTGGCGAGTGGCGCGGAATAGGTCTTTTCGCGCTGGGTCAGGCTGGTGTCGGCCAGCAGACCATCGAGGGCCGAGAGCACCGTGGGGGAATAGATCGGCGCCGTGGCGCCGGGCGTGGCGGGCAACTGGGGCCGGTAGTGCACCGAATCCAGCAGGGCAATAGCGACGAAGCTGGCCAGCACCACGGCCGCGCTCATCGCCGGCGCATCCTGCAGCACCCGCCGCCAACTGGCGCGCAGGGCCGGCTGGCGACGCGCGCGCCAGGCATAGACCAGGGTACCGGCCACCAGCAGGTAGAGGGCGAGGTCGGTCCAGAGCAAGACGAATTTCGGCATGGCGGCTACCTGAAGCGAACGCGCGGATCCGCGAGGGTGTAGGACAGGTCCGCCAGGATCAGGCCGACGATGTAGAGCACCGAGCCGAGGAACACCATGGTACGGACCACGGCGAAGTCCTGGCCGTTGATGGCGTCAATGGTGTAGCTGCCCAGGCCGGGAATGCCAAAGAAGGACTCGGCGATCAGGCTGCCCATGATCAGCAGCGGAATGGCCGAGACCACGCCGGTGAGAATCGGCAGCGCCGCATTGCGCAGCACATGGCGCAGGAGCACCTGACGCTCGGCCAGGCCCTTGGCGCGGGCGGTGCGCACATAGTCCTTGCCAATCTCTTCGAGAAACAGCGCGCGGTAGAAGCGCGCCTGACTGCCCAGCCCGGAAATCACCGCGACCAGCACCGGCAGCGCCAGGAAGTGCAGCAGATTCCAGCCTTCCTCATAACCCGAATAGGGCACCAGCCGCAGGATTTTAGCGAACAACCACTGGCCGGCGATGATGTAGAACAGCGAGGAGATCGACAGCAGCAGCACGCAGAGCACCACGCCCCAGAAGTCCAGGCGGGTGGCGCGAAAGAACACCAGCAGGAGGGCGAAACCGACGCTGGCGACCAGGCCGAGGACAAAGGTCGGCAGCGCCAGCGCCAGGCTCGGTCCGGCGCGCTCGGCGATCTCCCGGCCGATGTCGCGACCGCTGTCGGAGGTGCCGAAGTCGAACACCAGCAGACTGACCGACCGGTCGAAGAAGAGCGTATCGGTAAACTGCTCCATCCCTTCACGGGTGGTATTGATGAGCAATGGCTTGTCGTAGCCGTGCTCTGCCTTCCAGTCCTCGATGGCTTCGGCGGTGACGTACTTGCCGCCGATGGCCAGCCGCGCCATGTCGTCCGGGGTGTTGACGGTAAAGAACAGCAGGAAGGTCAGCAGATTCACCCCGATCAGGATGAGCACGCCATAGGCCAGGCGCCGCAGCAGATAGCCGATCATGACCGCCCCTCCCCGGTGTCGTCGCCAAAGGCGGTCTGGCGCTCGCGGCGCCGGAGGCTGCGCCAGGCCGGCCAGGCCAGTAGCAATGCCAGGCCCAAGAGCAGCCACAGCGGCCAGAGCACCGGCCGGTTCCACTCCAGCACCTTGCGCTCGCGCAGCGCCGGATCCAGGCGCAGATAGCGCAGCTGATCGCGCACCATCTGGGTCGGCTTGGCGTTGTACACCCACTGCTGATAGGCCCCGGCCGACAGGGGATTCCAGCCGAACAGCCAGGGCGCATCCTGCTGCACGAGGGCGACCATGCGCCGGATCAGCGCCACCTTTTCCGGACCATCGTCGAGACTCTTCATCTGCTCGAACAGCCGGTCGTATTCGGCATTGCTGTAGTTGCCGGCATTCTCGCCACCGTGCTTGGCCTTGCCCTGGGGACCGTAGAAGAGAAAGAGGAAGTTCTCGGCATCGGGATAGTCGGCGTTCCAGCCCCAGAAAAAGATCTGCGCCGCGCCCTTGCGCATCTTGTCCTGGAATCTGTTGTAGTCCGAGCCGCGCAATTCCAGCTGGATACCCAGCTTGGCGGTTTGCTGGCGCATCCAGTCGAACATGGCGCTGTCGCCACTGCTCTGGGCATCGTATTGCAGGATCAGCGGCCGCCCGCTCCTGGCGTCGCGGCCATCGGGATAGCCGGCGTCGGCCAGCAGTTGCCTGGCCTCTTCGATGGGCCGCCGCTCGGGCTTGCCATCCACCAACCGATAGACCACCGGGTTGCTGCCGGCCGGCGGCGCTTCGTAGCCCAGCACCCCCGGCGGCAGCGGGCCGTTGGCGACCAGGCCGTTGCCGTTGAGGAAGACGGTGATATAGCTCTCCCAGTCGAAGGCGATGGACAGCGCCTGGCGCAGCTTGCGATTGCGTACCTGCTGCTCGGGTGTGGCGCCCTGCCCCACCACCGGATCCAGCCAGTTGAAGCCCAGGTACCAGTTGGACGCTTCCACCGCAGTGGGCAGCTTGAGGCCACGCTCGCGATAGAGTTCGGCGGAGTCGGCCGAGTCGCCCGCTTTAGTGCGCAGCGCCACGCCATATTCGCCGCGCTCGACCTGGGGGGTGTCGTAGTAGCCCTGGATGAACTTGCCCATCAGCGGCACCCCTTCCTTTTCCAGGCTGAACACCGCACGGTCGATCAGCGGCATGGGCTTGCCGCAATCGTCCAGCCGGCCCTGTTCGCGATCCTCGGGCTCTCCCTCGCAGGGATAGGGATCGGCGTGATAATTGGGATTGCGCGCCAGCACATGGCGACGATTGGGGATGGATTCGGCCAGCCGATAGGGTCCGGTGCCCACCGGCCAGCTGTTGAAACCGAGATTGTGCTCGGTCATGCCCGGCTGGCTGTAGAAGCGATCCGCCTCCCAGGGCACCGGCGCGGCAAAGGTCATGGCCAGCCAGTAGTTGAACTGGGGGTACTTGCCGATCACCCGCAGCCGCAGGGTGTGCTCATCCAGCACCTCGACCCCGGGCAGCTCGCCCTGGCGCAGGTCCAGCCAGGGCAGCGGCGCGCCCCTGGGCAGGCCGGCGTGCAGGGCCTTGTCGGCGGCGCGCAGGCCGTCGCCATAGGCCTGCATGCCGACCAGGTGCTCGGCGAAGATGGCGTAGCTGGGCGAGACCAGCCGCGGACTGGCCAGGCGGCGCAGGCCGTAGGCGTAGTCGGCGGCGGTCAAGGCGCGGCTGCCGGTCTCGGGAAAGTCGGGGATCTGGTAGCGATCGGCCAGGTCGGCAGGCTGGATCGGGAAGTAGCGGTAGTGGCCCTGGGCATCCCGGGCAAAGGCCGGATGGGGCGCGTAGCGGGCGTCGCGGCGGATGGGGATGTCGTAGACGCTCTGGGCGATCTGCGCCGGCGGTGCATCATCCGGCAGGCGTCGGCCCTGGGCGTCCAGGTAATAGGGTGCTACCACCCGCTCCGCGCCGCGGGGAATCAGCTCGTAGGGCCGCTTGAAGTAGTGGTAGCCGTAGAGCGGCTCATAGATGTTGTAGGTGAAGTTGGTCTCGTCGCCGGAATAGGAACTGGCCGGATCCAGGTACTTCGGCGAGCGGGTGGTGAAGGCGGTATAGAGGGTATTCTGGCCTTCGGCTCCAGCGCGGTAGGGGCTGTTGATCGGCGTATCGGGTGAACAGCCACCAAGCAGCGCCAGGGTCAGGAGTGCGAGGAGTTGTCTGGACAGTCTGGGCATCGCGTTCCTGCACCGAAAGAGACCTGAGGCGGCAGCATCCGCCTAAACGACTAAGCTTGAGCTATTTTCCCGCGAGGCGCAGCACCCCATGCAATCCCGGAAAGATTTCGACAAGATCGCCCACTGGTCCCAGCTCCAGGCCCCGGATGGCCCCGGCTATGCCGACAGTGACGAGCGCTTTTCCCTGGGCGCCGCCTTCGGTCGCCACTTCGGCTTCGCCCGCCTGGGCATCCACCACGAATGGCTGCCACCCGGCCGGCGCACCTCAAGGCCCCATGCCGAGGCCACCGAAGACGAATTCATCTATGTGATCGCCGGTCATCCCACCGCCTGGATCGACGGCCACGCCCATCGCCTCAAGCCGGGTGACGGGGTGGGCTTCAAGGCGGGGGATGGTGTCGCCCATACTTTCATCAACGAGACCACGGAGCCGGTGGAACTGCTGGTGGTGGGCGACACGAGCCGGGCGGACAACCGCCTGCACTATCCGCTGCATCCGGAATACACCGCAGGTCTGGGGGATAAGCAATGGCGGGAGTATCCGCAGCGGGAGTTGGGGCCGCATGAGGGTGAGGCAATGTCGCCACGAGAGGACGACGAATGCCCGTGAATCCGTTGCGACTCCCCGCCTCCATTCGCGCCAACGCAGGACTTCTCACCCAGCTACAATTGGCGCCCGATACCTGCCTCAGCTATGGCGAGCATCAGGTGGCGATCCGCACACCGGACTGTTCTGACTACTACTTCGGCAACTACCTCATGCTGGACCAGCGCCCGACCGCCCAGCAGGTGCTGGCCTGGTCCGCGGACTTCAAGCAACTGCTCGGCAGCCCGCAGCCCTTGGGGCATCGTGCGTTCGTCTGGCCAGAGCCGCAGGCCAAGGGGCCACCGGCGGACCTGCCTTGTGGCTACGATTATCAGCGCCTGGTCTCGATGCGTCTGGCAGACGATGCCCTGCAGGTCGCCCCGATCCTGCCTGAAGGACTCCACATCAGAGCCTTCCAACAGCCAACCGATTGGCAACAGTGGAATGAACTCCAGGCAGAGGTGACTCCAGGCGCGGAACATCCGAAAGCGCACCGGCGCTATCTGGATTACCAGGCGCGACGCTACAGATCACTGAGCGACAGCGGCCTTGGCGACTGGTGGGGTGTATTCGATGGCGAGGACCGGCTGCTGGCCTATCTTGGCCTCTATCGCCTGGGCCGCCTGGGCCGTTTCCAAGCGGTTACCACGCGAGTGGACTGGCGTCGGCGCGGACTCTGTCAGGCCTTGCTCGGCACGGTACTTCGGCACCAACGACATCGCGTGGACGCCTTCGTGATCGTCGCCGACAGCGAACATCATGCGCAACGGCTCTATGCCAAGGCGAGGTTCGCCGTAGAGGGCGGCATAGGTACCCTGCTGTGGGCAGGTGCCGGCAGAGAATAGCAACTTGGCTTGCATGCCGAGGAAAGTCTGCGCCTTCCGACCCTGATTTATCGCGACCATGGGCCGCTCCTACACTGCAGGAGCGGCCCATGGTCGCGATAGACTGCGCACGACTTCTTACCCGGCCGCTGGGCTTCGGCGATGGAGCCGCCTCAACCCAACATGACCTCAGCCAACACTTCTGCGCGTGGAAAACGCTACGCGGGATCTGTGGGAGCGCTTCCTTTCCCTTGGCGTGAGGGTCGGCGGCTCAGGCTTTGCGCGCCTGGGCCGCGCTCACCGCTGCACGCAGCGCCAGCAGGTAGCTGTCCACGCCGAAGCCGGCGATCTGGCCCAGGACGATCTCGGCGAATACCGAGTGATGGCGGAAACCCTCCCGCGCATGGATGTTGGACATGTGCAACTCCACCACCGGGACGGTGAGGATCGCCAGGGCGTCGCGGATGCCGTAGCTGTAGTGGGTCCAGGCGCCGGCGTTGATCAGCACCCCGTCGACCCCCTCCTCGTAACCCTGGTGGATGCGCTCGACCATCGCCCCTTCGTGGTTGCTCTGGAAGGACTCAATTTCCACCCCCAGTTCCGCGCCGAGGTCAGCCAGCCTGGCGTCGATCTCGGCCAGGGTCACGGTGCCGTACTGCACAGGATCGCGCTTGCCGAACATGTTGTGGTTGATACCGTGCAACATCAGGATCTTCATGGGTCCGCTCACTGCAAGGGAATGGTCAGCTGGTCGATGACCGGCCGGGTCTCGGGGCGCACGCCGCGCCACCAGGCGAAGGCTTCGGCGGCCTGTTCCACCAGCATGCCCACGCCGTCCGCCAGCTGCGCCACGCCCTGTTCGCGGGCCAGGCGCAGGAAGGGCGTCAACCCCTTGCCGTAAGCCAGTTCATAGGCCAGCGCCGCCTGGGCGAAGACGCCCGCCGGCACCGGCGGCAATTCGCCGACCAGACTGGCCGAGGTGGCGTTGATCACCAGGTCGAATCTCTCCCCTTGCAGGGCCTCGTAGCTGCTCACGCTCAGCAGCGGGTGCCCGATCTCCTGGGCGAGCCCGGCGGCCTTCTGCTCATCGCGATTGACCATCACCAGCGCCGCCGGCCCGGCCGCGAGGAAGGGCAACAGTGCCCCCCGTACCGCACCACCCGCGCCCAGCAACAGCACTCGCTTGCCGGCCAGGGGTTGACCGAGATTGACCTCGATATCGCGCAGCAGGCCGATGCCGTCGAAGTTCTCCGCCAGCACCCGCTCGCCCTCGAACTTCAGAGCGTTGGCCGCCCGGGCCAGCCGTGCCCTTTCGCTGGACTCGGTGGCCAGCTGGAAGGCCTGCAGCTTGAACGGCGCGGTCACGTTCAGGCCCTGTCCGCCCTGGGCACGAAAGCGCTGCACGTCGCCGGCGAAGTCCTCCGGCGAGCCCTTGATGGCGCCGTATTCCAGGTCTTGCCCGGTGGTGGCGGCGAACAGGCCATGGATCAGTGGCGACTTGGTGTGGTTGATCGGACGACCGATCACCGCGTAGTGGTCGGTCATGCGCTGGGCTCTTGGCTGAACAGCACGCCGTCGGCCTGCAGCCGAGCGATGTCTTCCGCGCTGTAGCCCAGGCTCCGGGCCACACTGGCATTGTGCTCGCCCAGGTCCGGCGCCACCTGCTGGATGGTGGTGTCACAGTCGGAAAAGCGGAACGGCAGATTGGGCATGCGCAGGGTGCCGAAGCGCGGGTGCTGCTGTTCCTGGATCATGCCGCGCGCCTTGATCTGGGGATCCTCGATCACCTCGTCGATGCGCTGCACCTTGGCACAGGGCACGTCGATCTCGTCGAGCAGGGCCAGCAGCCGTGCGACCGGATTGGCCGCCACCCAGGCCTTGACGACGGGCAGGATGGCTTCGCGATGGGCATTGCGGCCGGTGGAGGTGTGGAAGCGCAGGTCGCTGCCAAAGCCCGGCTGCTCGGCGTCCTGCTCGACCAGGGCGGCGAAGCGCTTCCAGGAGTCGTCCACCTGGGCGGCGATCACCAGGTCGCCGTCTTGGGCGCGAAACACGCCATAGAGGGTCGAGGTGGGCATGTCGTGGCCGGTCTGCTGCGGCAGGATCTCGCCGCCGGACAGGGTATAGCACTGCACGGCGTACTCGTGCATCGATACCAGGGTGTCGTACAGCGCCATATCGATGTGCTGGCCACGCCCGCTGGTGACCCGCCCCAGCAGCGCCGCGTTGATGGCGGCCACCGCATGGGCGCCGGTGTACATGTCGCCCAGGGAGATGCGCAGCAGCGGCGGCGCCTCGCCCGGCGTGCCAACCATCTGCATGATGCCGCTCTTGGCCTCGGCGATCAGCCCGAAGCCGGCGCGATGGGCGTCCGGTCCGGTGTGGCCGTAGGCGGAAATCGAGCAGTACGCCAGTCGTGGATTGCGCGCCGACAGCTCCGCATAGCCTAGGCCGAGCCTGTCCAGGGCCCCGGGTCGGTAGTTCTCGATGAAGACGTCGGCGCTGTCGCAGAGCTGCTGCATGAAGACCTTGCCGCGCGGGTCCTTCATGTTGACGCTGACGCCCTGCTTGCCCATGTTGAGTTGCAGGAAGTAGCCGCTCTGCTGGTCGTCGAGGACGAAGGCGTGCTGGCGACCGGCATCGCCGCTGCCGGGGCGCTCCACCTTGATCACCTCGGCGCCCAGGGCCGCCAGGCAGCGCCCCACATAGGGGCCGGCGAGGAAGTGACTGTAGTCGATGACCCTCAGGCCGTGCAGCGGCAGTGGCTGGCTCATACGACGCCCTCCCGCCGCGGCACCATCAGCCGGTGTTCGCCGCGCTGGACCACTTCCCCCTTCTGGTTGATCAGCTCCGAGGGCAGCACCACGATGCCCCAGCCCGGCTTGCTCTTGCTGGGTCTCATAGAGCCCACGCGCATCTTCACGTGCAACTCGTCGCCGACGCGGATCGGCAGGAGGAAGTCCCAGGTCCAGCCCAGCGACATCCCCGGCAGGAAGCGGTAGTGGCATTGGGTCTTGAGGCCGTCGGCGATGGACAGTCCCATCAGGCCATGGGCGACCAGGCCGCCGAAGTGACTGGCATTGGCATAGGCCTCGTCGACATGGACCGGGGTGTAGTCACCGGTGAGGTCGGCGTAGGCCAGGATGCGCTCCTTGGTGACCTGGTAGCTCGGGGTGAGCGCCTCGTCGCCCTCGCGGGCATCCTCGAAATATTTTTCCTGTACGGTCATGGTCGCTGTCACTCGGCTTGACGGGCATTGACGGCCAGGGCGTCGTGCACGGCGCGGGCCGGCACGGCCTGGATGAATTCCAGCGCCAGGCCGTCAGGCAGGCGCAGCCAGTTGTGGCCCTGGGGCAGTTGCTCCACGCCCTCGAAGCGCCGGGCCGCGGCCAGGGCGGCGTCGAGGTCCTCGCACATCAGCCCCAGATGACCCAGGCGCCCCTCGGGGCCGGCGAAGTCCGGCTTGCTCATGAATTGCATCCCGCCCAGCGTCCAGTACTGACTGGGCTGCTCGACCGTGCCGTGCACCTCGCGCAGGGTCATGCCGAACACCTCGTGGAAGAAGCGGATATGCCAGTGGATGTCCTTGACCCAGATGGCCACGTGTTCCAGATAGGCCTTGGGAATGCTCATGATGTGGCGTCCTCTTGTTGTCGGTCGGCCAGGGCGCGCTCGATACCCTTGATGCAGGCGACCAGGGTGGCGTTGACCGGCGTGGGCACGTGGTACTGCTGGCCCAGCCGTACCACCGCGCTGTTGATGAAGTCGATTTCGGTGATGGAGCCCTTCTGCAGGCTCTGCAGCAGGGAGGTCTTGAAGGACGGCGGCAACCCTTCGCGTGCCAGCTCCCAGGCCGCCTGGGGCTCGCGCAGGCCCAGCTCGATCCCGGCGGCGCGGGCCACCGCGATGGCCTCGGCGACCGCCTGCAAGGCGGTGTCGCGCAGCTGCGGCTCGCTGTAGAGCTGGCCATAGCTGAACTGGGTGATGCCGGTCAGGGCACCGGTGGCGACGTTGACCAGCAGCTTGTCCCAGAGGGTGCCGCGGATGTTGCTGCTGACCGTGGTAGCCAGTCCCGCGTCTTCGAAGACGGCGGCGACGGCCTGGACGCGTGCCGAGAGCTGACCGTCGAGTTCGCCGATGAGCGTGCGCTTGCCCGCCACCCCGCTGCGGATCCGCCCGGGGCCGAGCAGCACGCCGCCGACATAGGTCTTGCCGGCAATCACCCGCTCCGGGCCGACGATCTCGGCCAGCAGCTCTTCGTGGCCGAGGCCGTTCTGCAGCGACAGCACCAGGGTCTCGGGACCGACCAGCGCCAGCGCCTGGCGCATGGCCTCGGCCGTGGCGAAGGACTTGACCAGCACCACCACCAGATCCACTGCCCCGACCGTCTCGGCGCTGACCGCCGCCCGCACCTGAACCCGGCGCCTGCCATCGGCGGTCTCGATGTCCAGGCCGTCACGGGCGACCGCCTCGATATGGGCATTGGGGCGGTTGAGCAGCCAGGTCTCGTGTCCCGCCTCGCTCAACCAGGCGCCAAAGGTGCTGCCCAGGGCGCCGGCCCCGAGGATGCAGATCTTCATGGATAGGGCTCCTTGTTTTCGCCCTACCCTAGGCCCGCGCCTGCTATTGAGCTATACAAAGAGCTCAATTCGCCCATCAGGAATTCTGATAATGCTCCCCACGGACGGCCTGCCCGAACCCAAGCTGCTGATGCTGTTCGAGGTGCTCTATCGCACCGGCAGCGTGACCCGGGCCGCCGAACAGCTGAGCCAGAGCCAACCCACCATCAGCCTCTGGCTAGGCAAGTTGCGCCAGCAGCTGCGCGATCCGCTGTTCGTGCGCACGCCTGGCGGCATGAAGCCCACGCCTCAGGCCGAGGCCCTGATTACCCCGTGTCGCGAAGTGCTCGAATCCCTGCGCCGGCTGGTGGCCTGGAGGTCGCCTTCGAGCCCGCCACCGCCCAGCGGCTGTTTCGCCTCTGCCTGAGCGATGCCAGCCACATCACCCTGCTGCCACGGATCCTGGCGCAGCTGCGCGAGGTGGCGCCCGGGGTGCGGCTGGAAATCGCGCGGATCGACGGCAACACCGAACAGGCGCTGGAGATCGGCGAAGCCGACCTGGCGATCGGCTTCATTCCCTGGCTGGGCGGCAGCCTCTATCAGCAACTGCTGTTTCCCCAGGACTGGGTCTGCCTGGTCAGCGCCCGCCATCCGCGCCTCGGCGAGCAACTGACGGCCACGGCCTACGCCGAGGAGGGCCATGTGCTGGTCAGCGCCGGCACCGGGCAGAAGCTGCTGGAAGCGGGTCTGGTACGCGCCGGGGTGCAGCGCCGCATCGTGCTGGAGCTACCCGGCTTTCTGGGCGTCGGCGCGGTGGTCGGCAACTCCGATCTCATCGTCACCCTGCCGCGGCACATCGGCACCACCCTGGCGCAGACCTACGGTCTCAGGGTCCACGAATGCCCGGTGCCGGTCGAGGGCTTCGCGGTCAGGCAGCACTGGCACGCGCGCTATCACCAGGATGCCGGCAATCGCTGGTTGCGCGGGGTGCTGCTGGAGCTCTTCGGCCACCATCGCTAGCGCAGTGGCCACAAACGAAAGAGCCCCAGCACGGGGCTGGGGCTTTTGGGCAGGACGCCTGGACGATCAGTTGTCCAGGGCCGGGCGCTGGCCGGAGATGGCGATGCGCTTGGGCTTGGCTTCTTCCGGGATCACGCGCACCAGTTCGATGCTCAGCAGGCCGTGCTTGAGATCGGCCCCCTTCACCTCGATATGGTCGGCGAGGCGGAAGGACAGCTTGAAGGCGCGTTGGGCGATGCCCTGATGCAGGAAGGTCACGCTCTCGGCGCTGTTTTCGCGCCGGCCACCCTTGACGGTGAGCACGCCACGCTCGACTTCGATGTCCAGGTCATCTTCCTGGAGACCGGCGGCGGCGATCACGATGCGATACTGGTCGTCACCGTGCTTCTCGACGTTGTAGGGCGGATAGGAGCTGCCAGCGTCGTTGCGCAGCGCGGATTCGAACAGGTCGTTGAACCGGTCGAAGCCGACGGAATGACGGAACAGCGGGGCCAGGGACAGTACATTGCTCATGGTGAATCTCCTGATAGGTTCAGCAAGTTTCGTTGTTGCCTGCGGGACCCGACTTCGGCATCCCGCACGAACCTAGATAGGAATTCTCCAAAAAATTTCAAGGGCGAAAGCCGACGAACGGTAGCACCGCTATTTCTTCTTCGGCTTGCGCTTTTTCTTCTTGGCCTCGGTCAGCGGCAACGCCTGCTCGAAGGCCGAGCGCACCTCCTGCAGGCGGCGCTCCTTGAGGTCGTGGATGCGCTTGCCACGCTCGGTGGTGAAGTCGATGAGATTGCTGTCGTCGCTCATGTGGCTATCCGGCGAAAGGTGAGATTCAGCCGCAACCCGCTGGCTTTGCGGGTCTTGGCGATCTGGTGCTGCCAATGATGCTGGGTCGCGCCGGCCATGACCAGCAGGCTGCCGTGACCCAGTTCCAGGGAATGGCCGATACGGCTGCTGCCCTTGCGGCGAAAGTCGAAGCGCCGCGCGGCCCCGAGATTGAGCGAGGCGATCAGCGGATTGGCGCCAAGACTGGTCTCGTCGTCGCTGTGCCAGCCCATGGAGTCCTGGCCATCGCGATAGCGATTGAGCAGCACGCCGTTGAAGCCCTGGCCGCAGGCCGCCTCGACGGCTTCGCGAAGCCGCTGCAGCAGGGGTGTCCAGGGCAAGGCGGCGTGGTCCAGGCCGGCGTAGCCGTAGACCACGCCCGGGTCGGCGTACCAGGCCACCTGCCGCGGCACCGGATGCCAGCGCCCGTACACCCGCACCTGCGGCTGGCTCCAGGGGGTTTCAGCGTCGAGTTGCCGCAGCCAGGCGTCGGCGGTTTCCGCCGGCAGCCAGTGCGGCTGGAAGGCCAGCTCGGCGTCGTCCAGTTCCAGGCGCTCGACCATGGCTAGATCCGCAGATCCACCTGGACACCCACCTGCTCCGGCTCTTCCAGCGCCTGGGCGCGCTCGGCGCCGAGCCCCTGGCGTAGGGCTTCGCGCTGCCGGCGGCGGCGACGCGCCTCGCGGTCCAGGGTGGCTTCGTCCTCCAGGGGTGCGTGGGCGGTCTCGGCCGCCGGCTGCACGGGCGCTATGGGG
>NZ_WHOV01000170.1:0-414 GCF_009765395.1 Pseudomonas sp. BAV 4579
ATTGCCATCACAGGAACAGGCTAGCAAACACGACTTTTCAGACAAGCCCTAGTGATAACGCCAATTTGCCATAGTTGGATACGCTTCGGTCAAGCCTAATTTTGCATGCCATTAATGCCCATTACGCCGCCTCGGCCTCCGACAACGTATGGCTTGCACCTGGTGAACCGACTTAAGACAAGTACCTTAGTGTCTTAAGTGCGGCGATAGCAGCCTGATGCAGGTGCTTTTCGTCCTATCGGCCCTGCCAGTACCCACGGCGTTCAGCGAATCGGAAGGCCAGGGCAGTATCACCACGGCGAAGGGCTGCCTGCTGCTGGTCATCGGCGATGTCACTGAAGAGGGTTGTGGATTCAACCGGTCGACGCAACAGCGTGGTTAAAACACTCGGCAGGAGTCGAGTACCCCAGGGTC
>NZ_WHOV01000171.1:0-23284 GCF_009765395.1 Pseudomonas sp. BAV 4579
GCGGTCATGATCCTGTACCTGTGAGCTGGGCGCTTAGCGCTGGCGCGGCTGGCGCCGCAGGAAGTCGTCGGCGATCTCGTCCATGGTGGCGAAGCGCACCCCGGCGTGACCCTGGATATGCTCGATCAGGCGTTCGAGCATCAGCAGCACCTGCGGCCGCCCCGAGACATCGGGGTGGATGGTGATGGGGAAGACGGCGTAGTCCATCTCGCGATAGACCCAGTCGAACTGGTCGCGCCACATCTCTTCCAGGTGGCGTGGATTGACGAAGCCGTGGCTGTTGGGCGCCTTCTTGATGAACATCATCGGCGGCAGGTCGTCGAGGTACCAGTTGGCCGGAATCTCCACCAGATCGGTTTCCTGGCCGCGCACCAGCGGCTTCATCCAGCTCTCGGGCTGCTGGCTGTAGTCGATCTTGGTCCAGTTGTCGCCGACCCTTACGTAGTAGGGAGAGAAGTCGTTGTGCATCAGGCTGTGGTCGTACTTGATGCCCTTCTTCAGCAGCAGCTCGTTGGTCACCCGGCTGAATTCCCACCAGGGCGCGACATAACCGGTGGGGCGCTTGCCGGCCAGCGCGGTAATCAGCTCGATGGACCTGTCCAGCACCGCCTCCTCCTGCTCGGGGGTCATGGCGATGGGATTCTCGTGGCTGTAACCATGGATGCCGATCTCGTGGCCTGCCGCGGCCACCGCCTGCATCTGCTCGGGAAAGGTCTCCACCGAATGGCCCGGAATGAACCAGGTGGTCTTGAGGCCATAGCGCTCGAACAGCTTGAGCAGCCGGGGCGAGCCCACCTCGCCGGCGAACAGGCCGCGGGAGATGTCATCGGGCGAATCCTCGCCGCCGTAGGAACCGAGCCAGCCCGCCACCGCGTCGACGTCGACGCCGATGGAAACGAAGATTTCTTTGGCCATCGTTGCACTCTCCAGTACCCGGAAGAAACCCAGGTCGATGACGGAGCCGGGCCCCCGCCACCGCCACTTGAAATCAGGCGCTGAGCAGGGCTTCCACGGCCGTGGCGGCATCGAGCAGGCGCTCGTCCGCGGCGGCGGGGGCCACCAGCAGCAGACCGGTGGGCAGGCCCTGGGCATCGCGGCCGCTGGGTAGCGAGACACCCGGCGCGCCGAGCAGGCTGCCGGTCATGGTCAGGCGCAGCAGCTCCAGATTGGTGGCCGCGAAGAGGTCTGTGTCGGCTTCCAGAGGAGCCAGCAGCGGTGCCACGCGGCTCACCGTCGGCACCAGCAGCAGCGCCTCGGCGAATTCGGCGGCAAAGCGCTTCCGCAGCTGATCGCGGCGTTCATGCAGAACGGCCAGATGGCCATCGGGCAAGGCCCGTGCCCGCTCCAGGCGCTGCCGCACCCGTGGGTCCAGGCGTGCGGCCGCGGGACCGTCGAGCACCTCGCGGTGCAGGGCGAAGGCTTCCAGGGCCCCTGGCCAACCTTCTGCGGCGAGAAATTCCAGGGCCTCGGCAAAGACCGTGCGGGCGCGGCGCTCGACGCGCACCCCGGCGCGGGTCAGCCGCTCGACGGCGGCCAGCAGATTGTCCCGCACCGCCGGCTCCACCCGGGGGTCGTCCAGCACGCTCAGGTCCAGCACCACGCGCAACGCTGTCGGTGCCGGCAGCGGTCGGGCAGCCGCCCCCATCAGCAGACGATCCAGGCACTGCACATCGCGCAGGCTGCGCGCCAGCGGACCCGGCACGTCATAGGACGCGGCCAACGGAAAGATGCCGGTCGCCGGATAGCGCCCCAGGCTGGGGCGATAACCCACCAGCCCATTGAGCGCGGCCGGAAGGCGCACCGAACCGGCGGTGTCGGTACCGAAGGCCAGGGGCACGATGCCGGCGGCGACAGCCACCGCCGACCCCGAAGAGGAGCCGCCGGGTATGCGCACCTCACCCTGCGCCCGGGGATTGGCAGGGGTGCCGAAATGGGGATTCGATCCCACGCCGGAATAGGCGAATTCGCTGAGATTGACCTTGCCCAGACTGACTAGCCCGGCCCGGCTCAGGCGCTGCACCAGCTCGGCGTCGGTGGCCGCCGGTGGCGCCAGGCGGCGCAGCTCGGCGCCGCAGGTGGTGACCTCGCCCTGCAGGTCGAACAGGTCCTTCCAGGCCAGCGGCACGCCATCCAGCGGCGAACGCGGCTGCCCGGTCTGCCAGCGCTCGCGCGCGGCCAGGGCTTCGGCGCGTCCACGCGCGGCGGTGAGGCTGATGAAGACGGCCCAGGATGCCTGGGCGCGTGCCAGCGCCGCCTCGAAGACCGCGACCGGATCGAGGGTACCGGCGGCATAGGCCTCGCCGAGACCGACCGCATCCAGGGACAGGGCGTGGGCAGAATCCATGGCTGCTCCTTAAACGTACATTTTATAATTTGGTACGTTTGATAGAGCAGGCTTTGTGCCAGCTTGAGAAAAAGGCTGCTACTTAATGGCAAAGCCAGCGCCTAGAGGTCGCTCGATGCTTTCTTCACCCGCATCCAATAAAATGTACTTAAATTAAATAGATCCATCTTTGTGCAGAACCGTAACGCCTGCCCCGTTACCGTGCGTGCACCTGACCCCGGCGGTAACGCGCGAAAGGCCGCAGGCCTGTGCCACAATTCTCATCTCGTTTCCGGAAGGCCCCCGATGTCGGCAGCAGTCCCCGCCCCCCTCGATGACAGTCGTACCGCCGCGCGCTACGCGATGATCCGCAATGCGCTGCGCGAAGCCATCCTGGCCGGTCGCGCGGCGCCGGGGCTGGTGCTGGTCGAAGCGCCGCTGGCACAGCTGTTCGGTACCAGTCGGGTACCGGTGCGCCAGGCGCTGACGCTGTTGCAGGAGGAAGGCCTGATCCGCCGCTTCGAGGGGCGTGGCTATCTGATCGATCCGGCCGGCACCGCGGGCGAGCCGCAGCGCCAGCCGCTGACCCGCCAGTTGCTCGGGCTGGACAGCGGTGACGAACTGATCGATACGCGCTCCCTGGGCGAAAGGGTCGGCGACGAGATCGCCGCCTGTGTCAGCCACGCCCTGCTCTTCGGCCATTTCCGCCTGGACGAGCAGCAGGCGGCCGATCACCTGGGCGTCAGTCGCGCCGTGGTGCGCGAAGCCCTGATGCGCCTGCGCGATCGTGGCCTGGTGGAAAAGGAACCCTATGGCCAGTGGCTGGCCGGTCCGCTCACCGCCCAGGCCATCCGCGACGACTACGAGATCCGCGCCCTGCTGGAACCCGAGGCGCTGTTGCAGACGGCGCCGGGGCTGGCGCGCGGCGAGTTGCTGGCGATGCTCGAACGACTGGAGCAGCTGGCCGCCCACCCTGCCCCCACTTCCTGGACCGCGGTGGAGCGCATCGAGGCGGATCTGCATGGGCGCTGCCTGGCCGGCCTGCGCAATCGCAAGCTGACCCAGCTGATCGCCCACAGCCAGAGTCCGCTGAATGTCTCGCGCATCTTCCACCAGTCGCTTGGCACGCCGCTGGACGAAGCGGTGCTGGTGGAGCATCGCCTGGTGCTGGAATCCCTGCTGGTGGGCAGTCCCGACTCGGCCGCCAGCCAGTTGCGCAATCACCTCCTGCGCGGTCGCGACCGCACCCTGCAGCGCCTCAAGGTGCTCTCGGTGCTGCCCGACCCGGAATTGCCAACCTACTTGGAGCGCCTTAGCTAGCGCGCCCGCAGGTGCCGCACGTAGCGGTCGCCGATGAACTGGATGCCGCACACCAGCACCACCAGGATGGCGATCACCACGGCCATCACCTGGGTGTCGTAGCGCTGGTAGCCATAGCGGATCGCCAGGTCGCCGAGACCCCCTGCACCTATGGCGCCGGCCATGGCCGAGGCACCGATCATGGCCACCAGGGTCACGGTGAAGCCGCCGATGATGCCGGGCAGCGCCTCCGGCAGGAGCACATTGAAGACGATGTGCCGCCGTTCGCAGCCCAGTGCCTGGGCCGCTTCGATCACTCCACCGCCCACCTCGCGCAGGCTGACCTCGGCGATGCGGGCGAAGAACGGCGTGGCGCTGAGGGTGATGGGTACCACCGCCGCCCAGACGCCGATGGTGGTCCCGGTGATCAGCCGCGTCAGCGGGATCAGAGCCACCAGCAGGATAATGAAGGGCGTGGCGCGAAAGGCGTTGATCAGGGTGCCCAGCACGCGGTTGAGGGTGGGCGCGGCGAAGATGGCGCCGCGCCCGGTGGTGACCAGCACCACCGCCAGGGCGATGCCGGCGAACCAGACGATGGCCGCCGACACGCTGACCATGGTCAGGGTATCGAGAAAGGCCTTCCACAGCGCCTTGAGCATGAAGTCAGACATAGCCCAGCACCTCCGCCCGGGCGAACAGCCCGGCCTGGGTCAGGAAGCTGGCCAGCCGTCGCTCCGGCGCCGCGGTCGCCACCAGCAGGCGGCCCAGGGCATGGCCCTGGATGCGGTCGATACCGCCATGCAGCAGCTCGACCGGTGCGCCGAGGGCCTGGCCCAGCGCCTGGAAGTCGGGCTCCGCACCCTGGCCGTCGTAGCTGAGCTCCAGCACGGCCCGGGCGCCCGGTTGCCGGGTGGCCGCGAGCCGCCTGGCCAGATCCGCCGCCAGGGGGGCCAGCAGCGCCCGGGTGGCTTCTGCCTGGGGTGCGCCGAACAGCTGCCACACCGGGCCCTGCTCGACGATGCGGCCATGCTCCAGTACCACCACCCGATCGCAGATCTGGCGAATCACCGCCATCTCATGGGTGATGAGCACGATGGTCAGCCCCAGGCGGCGATTGATGTCCTGCAACAAGGCCAGGATCGACTGGGTGGTTTCCGGATCCAGCGCCGAGGTGGCCTCGTCGCAGAGCAGCAATTCGGGCTTGAGCATCAGCGCGCGGGCGATGCCCACCCGCTGCTTCTGCCCACCGGACAGCCGCGAGGGATAGGCCTGCTCCTTGCCCTGCAGCCCGACCAGCTCGAGCAATTCCCGGGCCCGGGCTTCGATCTCGTCGCGACGAAATCCGGCGGCCTTGAGCGGCAGTGCCAGGTTCTCCAGCACCGTCTGCGAGGCCAGCAGATTGAAGTGCTGGAAGATCATGCCGATGCGCCGTCGCAGCGCCACCAGCCGGTCCCCCTTCAGGGTGCCGAGGTCGACGCCATCGACCAGTACCTGGCCGGCGCTGACGTCTTCCAGGCGATTGAGGGTGCGAATCAGGCTGGACTTGCCGGCGCCACTGCGACCGATGATGCCGAAGATCTCGCCACGGGCGATGCTGAGGTCGATGTCGGCCAGCGCGGTCACCGGCAGCGCACCGCCGGTGTAGATCTTTTGCACCCCGCTCAGGCGCAGATGCTCGCGCGCGGGAGCGGCCTGGGGCTCGACGGGCGGCTGCGCCGGTGTGGTGCTGAGCAGCGCGTTGCTCATCGGGCGGCCTCCTGCCGGTTCAGCCAGGCCAGGCTGTAGAGCTGCGGATTGCCATAGGCCTGGGCGATGGCCTCGCGCACCCGCGGATCGTTCTGGAACACCTGGATGAAGGTGCGGATCGCCGGGTCATTGGCCTTGTCCGGCCTGGTCACGAACCTCAGGGCATAGCGGTGGCGGCTGGCCTCGTCGTCGCTGAACAGTAGCGCACTGTTGGGATCCGTGGTGCCGGCCGCGAGGATGTGCGAGGGATAGCTCTGCGCCAGGGTCACGTCGTCCAGCACCCGCGCCAGTTGCGGACCGGGCAGTTCGATGAATTTCAGCTGGCGGGGATTGGCGACGATGTCCTGCAGGCTGGCCTTGGGCCCGGTACCGGGCTTGAGCTGGATCAGGCCGGCCCGGGCATAGAGGTGCAGCCCGCGGCCCTGGTTGACCGGATCGTCGGCCACCGCCACGGTGGCGCCGTCCGGCACCTCGGCGAAGCTTTTCACGCGTTTGGAATAGAGACCGACCTTGTTTTCCACGCCATAGGCGATGGGCACCAGGCCATAGCCGTTCTGGGCGTTGGCGTTTTCCAGGAAGGGTTGATGCTGGAAGTAGTTGACGTCGATGTCGCCGTGGGCGAGCGCCAGATTCGGCGTGTTCCAGTCGCTGAAGGCGACGATTTCGACTTCCACGCCCCTTTCCCGCGCCACCTCGGCGGCGCGCTCCAGGGCGGCATTCTGCGGACTGTCGTTGATGCCGAGGCGAATCTTCTGCGGCTCGGCGGCCTGGGCGGACAGCACCAGGGTGGTGCTCGCCAGGAGCAGCCCGAGGCGCAGGAAAAACGGAGGAATAGCCATGGAGAGACCTCGAGATGTCGAGGGCTCGTCCGGTGGTCCGGTGGAACCCGTAAGGGAAAAGGGATCAGCTGCCCTTCTGATCGGGCGTGTCGACGAAGAAATAGTCCTGCCAGCTGCTG
Organism: Pseudomonas sp. BAV 4579; assembly: GCF_009765395.1. Taxonomy (NCBI): domain Bacteria; kingdom Pseudomonadati; phylum Pseudomonadota; class Gammaproteobacteria; order Pseudomonadales; family Pseudomonadaceae; genus Pseudomonas; species Pseudomonas sp. BAV 4579. The sequence goes on from NZ_WHOV01000171.1 coordinate 6,327, forward strand.
GGCTGGTTGCGGATGGCCCCGATGCGGTACATGAATTCCGCCAGCTTCAGGGTGTTCTGCGGCGCCGTGTCGAAGTTGACCTCGGGGCTTTCGATGATCCGCTGGATCAGGGCCGGATCGAGACGGGAATTCTCGACCTTCACATAGGTACGGGCGGCGGCGGCCTTGTCCTTCTCGATGATCTGTCCGGCTTCGACCAGCGCCTCGCGGAAGGCCTTGTAGGTATTGGGATTGTCCCGGCGGAATTTCTCGGTGACGAACACCAGGTTGGGCGAGACGGCCCCACCGAGCACGTCATAGGAACTGAGCACCTTGTGCACCTTGCCGCTGGCCAGTTCCTGCTCCTGGAACGGCGGATTGGCGAAGTGGCTGTTGATCTCGGTACCGCCGGAGATCACCGCCGCGGTGGCGTCCGGATGCGGCACCGCCACCGTCAGGGGATCCAGGCGATTCCAGTTCTTCTCGCCGAAGGCCTGGGCGGCGGCGTACTGCAGGAAGCGCCACTGCACCGAGACGTTGACCGCCGGCACGGCGATGCGGTCCTTGGCGGTGAAGTCCGCCAGGGTCTTCACCTGCGGATTGTTGGTGACCAGGTAGTTGGGAAAGGCCCCGAGACTGGCCACAGCCTTGACGTTCTGCCGACCATGGGTGCGGTCCCAGAGGGTGAACAGCGGCCCGAGCCCGGCGGAGCCGACGTCCACCGCGCCCGACAGCACCGCCTCGTTGACGGCCGCGCCACCGGACAGCTTGATCCAGTCGACCTTGATGTCGACGCCCTCTTGCTTGCCGTGCTTTTCGATCAGTTGCTGGTCACGCAGCACGTGCAGGATCACGTAGGACACGCCGAATTGTTCGGAGATGCGCAGAATGCCTTCGGCCTGGGCTGCCTGGGGTGCGGCGACCAGTCCGGTGAGCAGGCTGGCCGCGAGCCCCAGGGCCAGGGGACGACGGGTGAAGGGGAGACGTGGGGGCATCGGGGTGCGCTCATCCATGGAATTGGCTTATAGCCTACTCAAGCTGTTCAGCGTTCTTAAAATAAGGATGGGTTATATGGATAGGCCGAGTGGCGTGAGGGAGAGGGGGCGCCCGGCCTTACGTAGGTTGGCGCTGAGCGAAGCGAAGCCCAACACCATCCTGCATCCCCCCCTACTCCCGCGCCGCCTGCCGCGGCGCGTTCGGCTTGCTTACCTTGAACCCCTCGGCAAAGGTCGCCCGGGCCTCCAGGCGCTGCGGTATCAGGCCGCTGCGATGATAGAAATCCGCCGCCGCCTGCTGGTCGGCCACCACCTGCGAGTCGATGGGTTCCCAGTGCAGCTGGCGGCGCTCGAATTGCAGCCGGGCCACCGCCTCAGGAAAGCCGATGATCTGCGCCAGGGTCCTGGCATAGCTGTCGAGGTGGGCGTAGCCCCAGCGCTGGGCAGCGGCCAGACGATCGAGGTAGTCCTGCAGCGCCGCGCGCCGGGCCGGATCGGCCAGGGCCGTATCGGTGGCGGCCAGGAAGCTGTTGCCCGCCCAGAGTCCGCGACCACTGACCAGCACCCGGGCGCCGTCGACCTGCTCGGTCTGGGCGGTATAGGGCTCCCAGGTCGCCCAGGCATCCACCGAACCATTGGCCAGGGCCATCTTGGCGTCCACCGGACCAAGGAAGCGAAAGCTCACGTCCCGGGCGGTCAGGCCCACGGAATCCAGCGCCTTGAGCGCGATGTAATGGCCGATGGAGCCGCGCCCGGTGGCGATGCGCTTGCCCTTGAGATCGGCCGCGCTCCGCAGTGGCGAGTCGCGCGACACGATCACCGCCGTGCCATAGGGATCGGACCTGTCCACGGCGATGGCCTTGACCGGCGCACCGGCGGCCAGGGCGAACAGCAGCGGGCCATCGCCGATGATGCCGGCATCCACCGCGCCGGCATTGAGCGCCTCGGCCAGCGGCGCGGCGGCGGGAAATTCCGCCCACTGGATGCGATAGCCCGGCAGGTCGCGCAGGCCGTCGGCCGCCTCCAGCTGGGCGCGCATGCTGCCCTTCTGGTCGGCGATGCGCAGGGTCAGGGTCTCGGCGGCCAGGGCCGCGCTGGCGGCGAGCAGCAGCGGCAGCGCCAGCAGGGTACGGCGGATGAGGGTCATGGTTTGGCTTCCTGGGTAAAGACACTGGCATCGGCCAGGGCGGCGACGTCGACCGGTTTGGGCAGCACCTGGAGTTCGCTGAAGAGATCGGCCACCTGCTGCACCGCGGCGACGTCTGCCGGCTGCACGGGGCGCAGGCCACGGGAGGTGCGGGTGGAAATGGCCACCGCGACACCTTCCGGCAGGCGCGTCAGCTCGGCGTAGACCCGCGCATAGTCCTGCGGATGGGCGACCGCCCAGGCCCGCGCCTGGGCCAGGCGCCCGGCGAAATCGGCGATGGCGGCGCGCTTGGCCGGGTCCTCCAGCGACGCTGGCGTGGCGGTCAGAAAGCCCAGCGCGGTGGTCAGCCCCTGGCCATCGCGCAGCAGCCGGGCGCCATGCTGCTCGGCGATGCCGAGATAGGGATCGAAGGTGGCCCAGGCGTCGATCTGCCCGGCATTGAAGGCGGCGCTGGCATCGGTGGGCAGCACGAACTTGAGTTACCTCGTCGCGCTTGACGCCAGCCTCTTCGAGGGCGGCATACAGCAGATGCTGGGAGATGCTGCCCTTGGCCGAGGACACCACCACGGTACGCCCCTTGAGGTCCTTGACCGAACGGATCGGCGAATCCTGCTGTACCAGCAGACCATTGGCCTGGGGATAGCCGACATTGGTGGCGATCAGCTTGAGCGGCACGCCGCCGGACGCGGCCATCAGCACCGGCAGGTCCCCGGCGTAGGAGGTATCCAGCGCGCCGACGCGCTGGGCCTCGAACAGCGGCGCGGCGCCCTGGAAGTTGGCCCAGCGATAGCGGTAGGGCGCGCCTTCGAGGGTGCCGGCGGCTTCCATCATGGCGCGCAGACCGCGGGCCTGGTCGCCCAGCACCAGGGTCACCCCGGAGAGATCCGGTGCCGCCTGGGCCTGCCCCAGCAACAGCGCCAGGCCCAGCGTGGCGAGCAAGCGCTTCATACCGCGTACTCCCGGCCTTCGTGGCGCTCCAGTTGGCGCACCGCCGCCTCCCAGTGACGGACATGGGCGCCGCGCGCCAGATTGCCGGGAATGAGGTCGCTGACCTTCTGCGCGACGGCGTCCGCGGCGATCACCAACTCGGCACCGCCGCTCTGAGCCGCCAGTTGCGCCGCGCAGGAGCGCTCCAGGTAATAGAGGTGCCAGAAGGCCTCCTCCAGACTGGCGCCCACGGTGAGCAGGCCGTGATTGCAGAGGATCATCGCCGGGTGCGCCCCGAGGTCGGCCACCAGCCGGCTCTGCTCGTCCAGATCCAGGGCCACACCCTCGTAGCCGTGATAGGCCAGGCGGCCGAAGAACCTCATGGCGTGCTGGGAAAGCATCAGCAGGCCGCCGCGCTGTGCGGAGACACCGATGCCGGCGGCCGTATGAGTATGCAGCACCGCATGGAGGTCCGGCTGGGCACGGTGGATGGCGCTGTGGATCACGTAGCCGGCCGGGTTGATGCCGAGCCCGGTGGGGTCGAGGACGATTTCGCCATCGATGTCCACTTTCACCAGCGAAGAGGCGGTGATCTCGTCGAAGGTCTGGCCGAAGGGATTGATCAGGAAGTGCGCCTCCGGGCCCGGCACCCGCAGCGAGAAGTGGGTGTAGATATGGTCGGTCCAGCGTTCGCGGGCAGCCAGGCGATAGGCGGCGGCGAGTTTGACCCGCGCCTTCCATTCGGCGGCGGACACCTGGGCGCGGACGCTGGCGAGGGCGTTGTGGAAGGCGGTCATGCAGCGGCTCCGAAAGCAGAAGAGGCGCCAGGGCGACGGGCGTTGCCCTGGTCTGCTTAGAACCTAACGTTGTGAGTAGACAAGACGGAAATATCGATTGCGCATAACCTAATATGCACATTTTGGATAACCTAAATACTTAATTATGCTAATAATGGTTTTCAGTACAGAACCAATCGATCTAAGGCGCTGGGCCCTGACCTTGCTTTAATGGCCGGCATTGCCCATCCGTGGAGCCCGCCATGACCCCTAGGCTCGACCGCCTGCGCCTGTTCCTGCATGACCTCGCCACCCTGGTCGACGAACACCCTGCCGAAGCTCAGCTGCTGCAGCGCGGCGCCGTCCTGCTCGGCGAGCTGGTGCGCCATGACGACTGGCTGCCCGAGGACTGCGCCCTGCCCTGCCCCGAGCGCTACAGCCAGTACCTGCTGCATGCCGATGCCCGCCAGCGCTTCTCGGTGGTGAGTTTCGTCTGGGGTCCGGGCCAGTCCACGCCGGTGCATGACCACCGCACCTGGGGCCTGATCGGCATGCTGCGCGGCGCCGAGATCGCCCAGGGCTTCGCCCGCGACCCCGCCGGCCGCCTGCTGCCGGAAGGCGCGCCCGTGCGCCTGGAGCCGGGCCAGGTGGAAGCGGTCTCGCCGCGGGTGGGCGACATCCACCAGGTCAGCAACGCCTATGCCGACCGCACCTCCATCAGCATCCACGTCTATGGCGGCAACATCGGCGCCGTGCGCCGCGCCGTCTATGCCGCGGATGGCCAGGAAAAGCCCTTCATCTCCGGCTACACCAATCGCCAGCTGCCCAACCTGTGGGACCTGTCCCAGGAGACCGCCACACCATGACCGCCATCCGCACCGCCGAGGACATCCGCCAGGCCCTGCTCGCCGGCACCGAGGTCGCCCTGCTCGACGTCCGCGAGGAAGACCCCTTTGCCGCCGGCCATCCGCTGTGGGCCGCCAATCTGCCGTTATCGCGCCTGGAGCTGGAGGCCTGGTCGCGGCTGCCACGCCGCGACCAGGCCATCACACTCTATGACGCGGGCGAAGGCCTGGCGGAACGCGCGGCCGAACGCCTGCGCGCCCTGGGTTACACCGACGTGGCCCTGCTCGAGGGTGGCCTGGCGGGCTGGCGCGCCAGCGGCGGCGAACTCTTCATCGACGTCAACGTGCCGAGCAAGGCCTTTGGCGAACTGGTGGAGGCCCGGCGCCATACCCCTTCGCTGCCCGCCGAGGAGGTTCGGGCGCTGCTGGATCAAAACGCCGATCTGGTGATCCTCGACGCCCGCCGTTTCGAGGAGTACCAGACCATGAGCATTCCCGGCGGGGTCAGCGTGCCGGGTGCCGAACTGGTGCTGCGGGTGGCCGAACTGGCACCCGATCCGCGGACCCGGGTCATCGTCAACTGCGCTGGCCGTACCCGCAGCCTGATCGGCGCCCAGTCGCTGATCAATGCCGGCATTCCCAATCCGGTGGCCGCCCTGCGCAATGGCACCATCGGCTGGACCCTGGCCGGCCAGACCCTGGAACATGGCCAGCAACGCCGCTTCGGTGCGGTGAGTCCGGCGACCCGGGCGACCGCCGCGACCCGCGCCCGCCAGGTCGCCGATCGCGCCGGCGTCGCCCGCCTGCCCTTCAGCGAACTGGCGGCCTGGCGCGCCGAGGCGCAGCGGACGAACTACCTGATCGATGTGCGCACCCCCGAGGAATTCGCCGCCGGCCACCTGCCCGGAGCCCGCTCGACGCCAGGTGGCCAACTGGTCCAGGAGACCGATCACAGTGCCCCGGTGCGTGGCGCCCGCCTGGCGCTGGTGGACGACGACGGCGTGCGCGCCAACATGAGCGCCTCCTGGATGGCACAGATGGGCTGGGACGTGGTGGTGGTCGACGCCATCCCGCCCGGCGCCCTGAGCGCCACCGGCCCCTGGCAGGCACCGGCGCCCACGCCGGGGCCGGTGGAGCGCATCTCGGTGACTCGGCTGCAGGAGTGGCTGGCCGAGCCGGGCACCCTGGTGGTGGATGTCACCGCCAGCGCCAACTATGTGCAGAGGCATATCCCAGGCGCCGCCTGGGTGCTGCGCGCCGATCTGCCCGCAGCGCTGCCACCCGCCGAGCGCTATGTCTTCACCTGTGGCAGTGGCCAACTGGCCGCCTTCGCCGCCCTCGACGTCCAGGTCACCACCGACCGGCCGGTCCTGCTGCTGGAGGGCGGCACCGCGGCCTGGCTGGCCGCCGGCCTGCCGGTGGAGAGCGGCGAGACGCGGCTGCTGTCGACCCGGCGCGATCGCTACCGCCGCCCCTACGAGGGCACCGACGCCCCGCGCGAGGCCATGCAGGCCTACCTGGACTGGGAATTCGGCCTGGTCGAGCAGTTGCGGCGGGATGGCACCAGTGGCTTCCGGGTCATCTAGCCGCTGGTCCCCACAAAGGCCGCCACCCAGGCCACCGTCTCCACCAGCGCCTGGGAATGGCTCAGGCCACTGCGTTTGAGCGGCCTGAGATCATGGTCCGCGGTGGCGATCCACTGCACCTCGATGCTTGCCGCCAGCGCATAGCCCGCCACCTCCTCCCGCGTGCCCAGGGCATCCCGCTCGCCCTGGACGATCAGCGTCGGTGTGGCCAGGGTCGCCAGGTGCTCGGTGCGCAGCCGTTCGGGCTTGCCCGCCGGATGGAAGGGATAGCCCAGGCAGACGAGGCCCGCCGCGCCCAGTTCATCGGCCAGCAGACTGGCCATCCGCCCGCCCATGGACTTGCCCGCCAGCCACAGCGGTCCGCTTTCCGCCGCGCGCCAGGTGGCGACCATGGCCCGCCAGTGCTCCAGCAGGACCGGGGTCGGATTCGGCGGGCGCCGTTTGCCCTCGGCGCGCGCTCGCGCCATGTAGGGAAAGTCGAATCTCAGGGTCCGGATCTCGCACCGGGCCAGTTCCTCGGCCAGTTGCTGCAGGAAGGGGCTGTCCATCCCCGCCCCCGCCCCATGGGCCAGCAACAGGGTCGCCAGGGGTTCACCCGCGGGTCGACATTCGCGAAAGCTGTCGAGGTACAACTCGTCTGCCATGGGCCACTCCTCGTGCAAACGCCAGAGCTTAACCCGGGCTTTATTGATCTGGATCAATAAAGCCCGGAGCCTGCCCCTCACACTGGGCACCTCGAAACCACTGGAGCCCGGCATGACAGCCGCCCTCGCCTGGGACGCCGATCTCATCGCCCGCTACGATCGCGCCGGCCCCCGCTACACCTCCTATCCCACCGCCGTGCAATTCCACGACGGCATCGGCCCCTTCGACCTGCTCGGCGCCCTGCGCCTGAGTCGCCAGGCCGGACGCCCGCTGTCGCTCTACCTGCACGTGCCCTTCTGCGCCAACATCTGCTACTACTGCGCCTGCAACAAGGTCATCACCAAGGACCGCAGCCGCAGCGCCGCCTACCTCGACGCCCTGCGCCAGGAGATGATCCTCACCAGCCGGCACCTGGATGGCGGGCAGCGGGTGGAACAACTGCACCTCGGCGGCGGCACCCCGACCTTTCTCAATCCCATGCAGCTGCGCGAGCTGATGGCCGATCTGCGCCGCCACTTCACCCTGGCCGACGACGACCGCGGCGACTACTCCATCGAGATCGATCCACGCGAAGCCGATTGGAGCACCATGGGCTTGTTGCGCGAGCTGGGCTTCAACCGCGTCAGCTTCGGCGTCCAGGACCTCGACCTGCAGGTGCAGCTGGCGATCAATCGCCTGCAGCCCTTCGACGACACCCGCACCCTGGTGGAAGCCGCCCGTGCCCTCGACTATCGCTCCATCAACCTGGACCTCATCTACGGGCTGCCGCGGCAGACCCCGGCCAGCTTCGCCCACACCGTGGAGCGGGTGCTGGAATTGCAGCCGCATCGGCTGTCGGTGTTCAACTACGCCCATCTGCCGCAGCGCTTTCCGCCGCAGCGGCGCATCGAGGCCAGCGAACTCCCGGCCCCCGCGGCCAAGCTGGAGATGCTGCAGCGCACCGTGGAACAGCTGCTGGCCGCGGGTTATCGCTACATCGGCATGGATCACTTCGCCCTGCCCGACGACGACCTGGCCATCGCCCAGGAAGACGGCACCCTGCAGCGCAACTTCCAGGGCTACACCACCCACGGCCATTGCGACCTGCTCGGCCTGGGCGTCTCCGCCATCAGCCAGGTGGGCGAGGTGCTCTGCCAGAACACCCTCGACCTCGCCTGCTACCAGGTACGCCTGGGCCAGGGCGAACTGGCGGTGGTCCGCGGCCTGCGTCGCTCGCGGGACGATCGCATCCGCGGCGCGGTGATCGCCCAGCTGATCTGCCATTTCCAGCTGGATTTCGCCGCCATCGAGCGCAGCTGCGAACTGGATTTCCGCCAGTACTTCGCCGATGCCTGGCCGCACCTGGAAGCCATGGCCGCCGACGGCCTGATCCGTCTCGATGCCCGCGGCCTGCAGGTGCTGGCGCCGGGCCGCCTGCTGATCCGTGCCCTGTGCATGCTGTTCGACCGCTACCTGGCGGACCATGACAAGCAGCGCTTTTCCCGGGTGATATGACCCATGCCTGCCACCACTGCTAAAGTTAGACTTTTGGAACCAGACGAGAAGCGATCTTCCCCCATGACCGAGCCCCTCAAGCTGCGCAACGCCCAGGCCCATTGCAAGGATTGCAGCCTCGCCTCGCTGTGCCTGCCGCTGTCGCTCGATCTGAAAGACCTGGATGCCCTTGACCAGATCGTCAAGCGCGGGCGGCCGCTGGCCAAGGGTGATCACCTGTTCCGCCAGGGGGATACTTTCGGCTCGGTCTATGCGGTGCGCTCCGGCGCCCTGCGCACCAGTAGCCTGAGCGATGCCGGCGAGGAGCAGATCACCGGCTTCCACCTGCCCAGCGAACTGGTCGGGCTGTCGGGCATGGACACCGAGCGCTATCCGGTCTCGGCCCGGGCGCTGGAGACCACCACCGTCTGCGAGATCCCCTTCGAGCGCCTGGACGAACTCTCCGAACAGCTGCCGCAACTGCGCCGCCAGCTGCTGCGGGTGATGAGCCGGGAGATCCGCGACGACCAGCAGATGATGGTGCTGCTGTCGAAGAAGAGTGCCGACGAGCGCATCGCCACCTTCCTGGTCAATTTCTCCGCGCGCTTCCATGCCCGCGGCTTTTCCGCCCAGCAATTCCGCCTGAGCATGTCGCGCAACGAGATCGGCAACTTCCTCGGCCTGGCGGTGGAAACCGTGTCGCGGGTGTTCACCCGCTTCCAGCAGAGCGGTGTGCTGGCGGCCGAGGGCAAGGAAGTACGCATCCTCGACTCCGCCCGCCTCTGCGCCCTCGCGGGCGGTCAGCTGGAAGGCTGACGGCTGACGGCTGGCGCCTGCCGCTCGGTCAGCGGCTGGCGTCCGGCTCGTCTAGAAGCTGTAGCTGACCGTCGCGGTCACGTTGCGCTCCTCCCCGAAATAGCAGAAGTCCAGGCTGTAGCAGGACGCCACATAGTCCTTGCCCATCAGGTTGTTGGCATTGACCCGCGCCGTCAGCCCCGGCAACCCCAGGCGGGTGAAGTCATAGGCAAGCATGGCGTCCACCAGGGTGTAGGCCGGCACCTTGAGTGTGTTGGCCTTGTCCGCCCAGCTGGTGCCCACGTAGCGGGCCCCGGCGCCGACGCTGAACCCCGCCAGGGGCCCCGCCAACTCGTATTGCCCCCACAGCGAGGCCTGGTGCCGCGGCGCCTGGTTCGGCGTATTGCCCTGGGTGCCGTCCAGCGCCTGGGTGTACTCGATATCGGTGAAGGTGTAGCTGCCCAGCAACTTGAGCCGCTCGGCCAGTTGCAGATGGCCCTCCAGCTCCAGGCCCCGGGAGCGGATCTCGCCCACCGAGGAATAGAAGTCTTCCTGGGGCAACTTGGTCGCCACGTTTTCCTGGGTGATATGGAACAGCGAGGCGCTATAGAAGCTGGCGCTGCCCGGCGGCTGGTACTTCAGGCCCAGCTCCCACTGCTTGCCCTCGGTGGGCTCCAGGGGATTGCCCGCGGCGTCGTTGTAGGCGTTGGGATTGAAGGAGGTGGAATAGCTCAGGTAGGGCGCCAGGCCGTTGTCGAACAGATAGAGCGCTCCGGCACGGCCGCTGGCCTGGCCACGGCGCGCGCTGCTGCGAGTGCCCGCCAGACGATCCTCGATGCCGATTTCCACCCAGTCCTGGCGTAGCCCCAGGGAAAGGCGCCAGCGATCCAGCTCGATGAGATCCTGCAGGTAGACGCCGGTTTGCGCCAGCTCGCGGCGGTACTCGCTGCCGGGGGAAATGGTCACCTGGCCACCGTAGTTCGGCGCGAAGGCGTCCAGCGGATCGGCCGTGCCGCTGGGCCAATCCACATGGGTCCAGCGACGCTGGTAATCCAGTCCGGCGAGCAGGGTATGGCGGCTGCCGGCCCAGTCGAAGTCCGCCTGCACCAGGTTGTCCAGGGTATAGGCGTGCAGGTTCTCGCGGCCGCCGGAGTAATAGCGATTGAGCAGGTTGCTGTCGCCGACATAGCCGTAGCCATAGACCTGCTCCAGCTCGACCCGCGACTTGGCGTAGCGGAAGTTCTGCCGCGCGCTCCAGACGTCATTGAACCTGTGCTCGAACTGATAGCCGACCATCTGCTGGGTGCGCTCGAATTTGTCGTGGTCGGGTTCGCCGTCGAAAAAGTGGTTGCTGATGTAGCGGCCATTGCGGCGATAGAGGCTGCCTTCGGCTGGTACGCCACTGTGGTAGCCGCCATCCGGGTCCTTTTGCAGATAGGCCTGCAGGGTCAGGGTGGTATCGTCGCTCAGGTCGATGGCCAGGCTGGGCGCGAGCGCATAGCGCTCTTCCTCCACATGGTCGAACTGGGTGTCGCTGTGCTGCGCCAGACCCACCAGGCGATAGGCGATGCGCCCCTCCTCGTCCAGCGGTCCGCCGAAATCGAAACCGGCGCCGCGCTGGCCGAGATTGCCCAGGGTGGCCTGGATCTGGTGATAGGGCTGGTACAGCGGCTTCTTGCTGGTCAGGGCCACCAGACCGCCCGGCAGGCTGCGGCCATAGAGCACCGACGCCGGGCCCTTCACCACGTCGATGCGCTCGAGGAAATAGGGATCGACCTGCAGCGAGCTGAAGGTGCCGCTGTCGCCCATGGTCTTGAGGCCGTCGAGAAAGACATTGTCTACGCTGTTGTCGGCGAAGCCGCGCATCACCACGTAGTCGTAGCGATTGGAGGCGCCGATCTGGCCGGTGAAGATGCCCGGGGTGTACCTCATGGCCTGCTGCACGGTCTTGGCACCCTGGTCATCGATCTGCTCGCGGGTCACCACCGAGACCGATTGAGAGGTTTCCAGCAGCCCCTTGCTGGTTTTGGTGGCCACGTCGCTATGGGTCGCCAGGTAGCCATCGGTCTCGCCCAGGGCATTGCCCAGGGCGAAGCCGGTCACCGTGGTCTCGCTGAGGGCGGTCACCCCGCTAGTGGCCACCGACTCCAGGCGATAGCTGCCATCGGCCTGCCGCACCGCCTGCAGACCACTGCCCTGGAGAATCCGCTGGAAGCCTTCGGCCGGTGTGTAGCGGCCCTGCAGCCCCGGACTGCGCCGACCTTCCAGCCCCTGGGCGGGCGCCGACAGCAGTACGCCGCTCTGGGCGGCGAAGGTGCTCACCACCGTGGCCAGACTGCCCGCCTCGATGCGGTATTCCTGCGCCAGGGGCGCCGCCTGGACCAGGCCCGGGGACATGGCCAGGCCGGTGATGCCCAGCGGCATGGCCAGGGCGAAGACGCGCAGGGCGCGGCGCAGCGGATGCAGGGTGAAACGGGTATCGCGATGCATGGAGGGCCTCGAAATGGAGATCGTTTCCCCCAAGCCCCGCGAGCGCGAAAAAGGGGAACCACCCGCGCCATATTTTTTCAGGCGGGCACGATCTGCACCCACCAGGGCAGGCGCCGTTCCACCCGTACCGGCAGGCTGTCGGCCAGGGCCGCCAGCGCGCGGTCGGTATCCGCCAGGGGATAGCTCCCCACCACCCGCAGCTGAGCGACCGTGGCGGTACAGGTCAGCAGGCCCGGTCGATAGCGATCCAGCTCCGCCACCAGGGCCGCCAGCGACCAGTCGTCGACCACCAGCCGCCCCTGGCGCCAGAGTTGCCGCCCCGGATCGACCGGGCCTAGCGGCTGTACGGCGGTAGCCGTCATCAGCGCACGGGCTCCTTGCGCCAGGCTCTCGGGCCGGGCCTGGCGTGGCAGCAGCTGCAGAGCCCCACGATAGGCTGCCACCTCCAACCCCTCGTCACGCGCCTGAACCGTGCAGCAACCCGCCCCGAAGCGCACCCGGCCTGGCGTCGCCTCCAGCACCATGGGAGCCATCCCCTCTCGGCTTTCGAATAACGCCTCGCCGCGCAGCAAGCGCCAGTGATCCGCCGTGGCCCCGCGCGCGAGTTGGCTGTCGGTGTTGAGCCAGACGCGCACCCCGGCGGCCAGGTCGAAGGCACGGATCTCGCCGACCGCCGTGCTCAGGTCGGCGCCCTGCCCCAGCCGCCAGTCGTCCGGCCGCGCCCAGCCCAGCGCCAGACCACCCAGGGCCAACCCCAGCACCTTGAGCGCCCGGCGCCGTCCCAGGGACTCGCGCCGCGCCAGGGCCATTCGCCCGGACGCAGGCAGACCGGAGAAGCGCGCACTGATTTCCTCCACCCGCGCCCAGGCCACGGCGTTGCGGCTATCCGCCTGCAACCAGCGTTCCCAGGCCCGTTCGGTGACGGGGTCCACCTCGTCGGCCGCCAGTTCGGCGAACCACATCGCCGCTTCCTCCAGAGGTCCGCCACGACCGGGGTTCAGCGCACTCAAGACACCAGCTCCAGGCAGTGCAGCATGGCCTGGGCCATGTACTTCTTGATCATCCGCTCCGACACGCCCAGCCGCTCGGCGATGACGCCATAGGTGAGCCCCTCCAGTTGCGCCAGCAAGAAGGCCTGGCGCACCCGGCCGGGCAGGCGGTCGAGCAGCGCATCGAGTTCGGTGAGGGTTTCCAGGATCAGGGCCTGGGCTTCCGGCGAAGGCTGCACGACCTGCGGTTGCACGGTGAGGGCATCGAGGTAGGCGCGCTCCAGGGCCTGGCGCCGCCAGTGGTTGGCCAGCAGGCCCTGGGCCACGGTCGCCAGGAAGGCACGGGGTTCACGCAGGCGTTCCAGCTCGGCTTCCCGAGCCAGCAGCCGCACGAAGGTGTCCTGGGCCAGATCGGCCGCCTGCCCCAGGCAACCCAGCCGCCGCTGCAACCGCTCGCGCAGCCAGCCATGGTGGTCCAGGTAGAGGGTCCGGATATGTCCGTGCCGGTCGGACTCGAGCGTCTGCATCACCATCCTCGGAAGCAGCTGACTGCCGATAATGATAATTCTTCTCGATCACAAGATACAGGCCTGTCGCCGTCTCGCGGCGACGGGGCAGCGCAGTGCTAGAGCGTTATCGGCTTGCGCCCGGCAAAGGCGTGGGTCAGGGTACCGCCGTCGACCAGATCCAGTTCGCCACCCAGGGGCACGCCATGGGCGATGCGGGAAATGGTCAGACCCTTGGGCGCCAGCAGCTGGGCGATGTAGTAGGCGGTCGCCTCGCCTTCCACCGTGGGGTTGGTGGCGATGATCATTTCCTGGAAACCGCCCTCGCTGACACGCCGTTCGAGCTCGGGTACGCCGATGGCGTCCGGACCCAGGCCGTCGATTGGCGACAGGTGCCCCTTGAGCACGAAGTAGCGTCCGCGATAGCCGGTCTGCTCCACGGCGAAGACATCCATGGGGCCTTCCACCACACAGAGGAGGCTGTCATCACGGCGGCTGTCGGCGCAGAAGCCGCAGATCTGGTCTTCGCTGAGGGTGCGACAGCGCTGGCAATACCCCACCCCTTCCATGGCGGCGCTGAGGGCGCTGGCCAGGCGCTGGCCACCCTGGCGTTCGCGTTCGAGCAGTTGCAGGGCCATGCGCTGGGCGGACTTCTGGCCGACCCCGGGCAGCACCCGGAGCGCATCGATCAATTGGCGAATCAGGGGACTGAAGCTCATGGACTACCGTACTGGAAGGCGGGAGAGACGGGTGCCCGACGGACACCCGCAGCTGGAACAACCTAGAAAGGCATCTTGAAGCCGGGCGGCAGCTGCATCCCGGAGGTCATGCCGGACATCTTGTCCTGGCTGTTCTGCTCGATCTTGCGCACGGCGTCGTTCACCGCGGCGGCGATCAGGTCTTCGAGGATTTCCTTGTCTTCCTGCATCAGGCTGTCATCCAGGCTGACGCGCTTGACGTCGTGTCGGCCGGTCATGACGACGCTGACCAGGCCGGCGCCGGATTGCCCGGTCACTTCGGCGTTCGCCAGCTCTTCCTGCATCTTCTGCATCTTTTCCTGCATCTGCTGGGCCTGCTTCATCAGGCCGGCCATGCCACCTTTCATCATGTCTGCTACCTCGAACTATGAATGGAAAACCGGTCAGGCTTGGGTGTCGACCGGCTCGATGGTACCCGCGCGCACCGTGGCGGCGAACTGTTGCATCATCTGGCGGATGAGCGGGTCGTCCTGGATCGACAACTCCGCCTGCCGCTGCCGCTCCGCCCGGCGCCGTGCGGCGGCCTGGGCGGGCGTCTCCTGCTCGGGGGTCTGGATGGTGACCTCGAGCGTAATGGGGCGGCCCTGCTGCTGGCTCAGCGCATCGTTGAGCCGGCGCTGCTGGTTGGCATTGAACAGGGCGCTCTGCGCCGGATCCAGGTGCAGGTGCCAGCGATCGCCGTCCATGGCCACCAGGGTGCAGTTGGCGGCAATGCTGGCGGTCAGTCCGCCCAGCTTGAGATCGGGGAACAAGGCCTGCCAGTCGGCTGCCAGGCCCGTGGCCGGTTGCACCGCCGGCGCCGGCGCCGCGGCCACCGCTTCGGCAGTCGGTTCGCCGAGGCTGTCGAGATAGTCGTCCAGCCCCACCTCGTAATAATCCTCGGCGGGTGGCGGCTCTTCGTCACCGTCCAGATCGTCACCAGCGGTGTCCGCCGGCAGTTCAGCGATCACCGTGGCGTCCGGCGTCGTCTCGACCCGTGGCGTGGGCGCCGCCTGAGCGGCGGGCGCAGCGACCTGTGTCACCGGTGCGGGGGCTGGCACCGCTACCGGCTTGACCTCTACTTGCCCAGACTCCTCCCAGGGAAGATCGACCGGCACCTCTCCAGGGGTGGTATTACTTGCAGGTGACGGCTCGGGAGCAGGCGCAGAGGCTGCCTGAGGCCTTGGGGCAGGCGTTGCGGCCACCGGAACCGTCGCGGCCACCGGACGAGGGTTGGAGTCAGCCGTGGCCGGGCTGGCTCCCGTCGTCTTTAGTGCCGGTCGCTCGGCAATCGCCGCGCCGGCAGGCCGGAAGGCCAGCATGCGCAGCAGGACCATCTCGAAGCCGTGGCGCGGGTCAGGCGCCAGTGGCAGATCGCGCCGGCCAACCAGACCCAGCTGGTAGTAGTACTGGACATCTTCCGCCGGTAGCGTCTGCGCCAGGCTCAGCACCCGCTCGCGGTCGCCCTGGCCGTTGTCCACCGCATCGGGCAGCACCTGGGCGATGGCCACGCGGTGCAGCACATTGAGCAGCTCGGCCAGCACCCCGCCCCAGTCGGGGCCCTGCTCGGCCAGATGGCGAACCGCGTCCAGCACGGCGCGACCATCGCCTTCCAGCAAGGCCTGAAGCACGTCGTACACCTGGCCATGGTCGAGGGTCCCGAGCATGGCGCGCACATCGGCGGCCAGCACCTTGCCCTCGCCAAAGGCGATCGCCTGATCGGTCAGGCTCATGGCATCGCGCATGGAGCCATCGGCGGCACGCCCCAGCAGCCACAGGGCATCGTCCTCGAAGGGAATGCCTTCCGCGGCGAGCACCTGCTGCAAGTGCGCAACGACCCGCTCCGGCGGCATGTTCTTCAGCGAGAACTGCAGGCAGCGCGAGAGAATGGTGACCGGCAGCTTCTGCGGATCTGTGGTGGCGAGCAGGAACTTGACGTGGGGCGGCGGCTCTTCCAGCGTCTTGAGCAGGGCGTTGAAGCTGTGGGTGGAAAGCATGTGCACCTCGTCGATGAGGTACACCTTGTAGCGACCGCGAGACGGTGCGTACTGCACGTTCTCCAGCAGCTCGCGGGTGTCTTCCACCTTGGTGCGACTGGCGGCGTCCACCTCGATGAGGTCGACGAAGCGGCCTTCATCGATCTCGCGGCACACCGAGCAGCTGCCGCAGGGCGTCGAGCTGACGCCGGTCTCGCAATTCAGGCACTTGGCCAGGATCCGCGCGATGGTGGTCTTGCCCACCCCGCGGGTGCCGGTGAACAGATAGGCATGGTGCAGCCGCTCGTTATCCAGCGCGTTGATCAGCGCCTTGAGCACATGGGTCTGGCCGACCATTTCGCGGAACGACCGCGGGCGCCATTTGCGCGCAAGAACCTGGTAACTCATCGAGACCTGATCAGGAGAAGACGTGGGGGGAGCACATGCTAACGAAGAGGGGCCGCGATTGCATCCCACGGCGTGGCATCGGGACGCCGCCACGCGGACCGCGGCTACCTCAACAGATGGAGGCAGCCAGGCGGATTTTCAAGCGATCAGGAGGGAAAACGGCCGGCAAAAAGCCGTTTCAGGCACGGCGGCAGTGGCCTTCGCCATCAGCCAGGACAACGCTGGAGACATAGGCTGCCAGGGCATCCAGCTGGCTGCGCAGGCGGCTCACGGTGGCGTTCATCTTGAAGGGATTGCTTGCCTCCTCGTTGGTCAGGTCGATCCTGATCAGCAGCAGGGGCTCGGAGGGATGATGGATCTGAGCGACCAGCGTCGCCTCGGTGTCGCGCCGACAGTCGACACGATAGGGATGGAGGCCATTGCTCAGGGCGCGTCCTGCGCTTTCGAGTCCGTTCTTCACGATAAATCCTTGGACATTCGTCCAGTAATGATGGTGCGGCGCGTATAATGGCACAGAGCCATGAACCAAAACAGTGCATTTCGTCACGAAAGCTCTGTGGCGTGCTTCGCGGAGCGCTGGAAGGCGAGACGAGAAAGGAAGGGGAAAAGCAGGAAGAGGAAAAGCGGGGGGCAGAAATGGAGGTGGCCCCGCCAGCCACACCCCGGCACACGACATCACCGCTG
>NZ_WHOV01000017.1:0-94343 GCF_009765395.1 Pseudomonas sp. BAV 4579
GCGTCAGATGTGTATAAGAGACAGGCTTCATATTGCAGGCATTTTTCGCTAGGAAGATCATCGGTCCGTTTTCAGGGAATCTGGCCATCTAGATTCCGGCCGTAATGTTATTTCTCTTCGCACAGCCGTTTCTCTGGCGCTTGCAATGTCACGTAAGTCTGACCGGACATTTTTTTGGTTTTGGCAGGAATCTATCTCGTACTTCGCCTCGACCAACGCCACTGTATTCTCTATTGGTGCTTACTGTTTGAAACCATTGTTCTGATTCATGCCTACTTCTTTCCCATGGTTGGCGCGCTGTGGGCGGCAGGATTAGGCTGGCGTATAGCGAAGCGTACACAAACAATTCGCCTTGCTATTGTCGAGACAATAGCCGTAGCCCTGACTGCCCTTTTCTGCTGTTGGCAGGCCGGCTATTTCGCTGTACAGAATAGCTTAAGTGCAACTTGTTATGGTCAGCTCGGCCTTAATCTGCTTTCAGTCTTCGATTCTGCAGACACCTGGGCGCACAGTCCTACGTCGCGATGGTCATACGTGTTGCAGCATCTTCCTGAGATTCCAGGTAACTATGAGGGCTTTAATTAACATGGCTTGGGTACCATCGTGCTGTTGATCCTAGGTATACCTACCACCAGTGAGTAGCAAGGTTAGCCTGATTTCAGTGGTTCGTCGCAATCCGTTGCTAGTCCTAGCCGTGCTGGCACTTACGCAGTTCGCCATTACAAATAAGGTTGGTATCGGCTCCTATTCCTTTCAGTTCCCCATCGGAGCTCATCTAGAACGACTAGCCGACGTCTTTCGAGCTTCGGGAAGGATCTTTTGGCTCGTACAGTACCATCGGGAAAGATACTCTGGATGAACGCGATTTCACGGTAGGGAGACGTGGAGCGATCATTGACGAGGAGCATGGCGGGCCGCGGCGGTAGGTGACTTCCAGGTCATCATACAGACCCGAGTCTTGCCGCTGCATGTGGCAGGCGTGCGTTCCATCCGCTAGACAAAACCGTCCGGCAGACAGGATTACAAAAGAGATGGTGCCGGCACCAGGAGTCGAACCCGGGACCTACTGATTACAAGTCAGTTGCTCTACCAGCTGAGCTATACCGGCAAGGGGAGGCCATTATAGCCATGGGAAAGCCCTTGTAAACCAAGGATGTGCGACGGTTAAGGCTGACGTAAGCCGGCTGCGGCTAAAATGGTGCAAAGAGCTTGCGAGGAGCCGCTGATGAGAACCAAAACCCTGGCCTTCCTGGCCGCTGCCCTGGCCGGTTGCACCAGCCAGGCGAATCTTGAGCGCAATCCGCCCATGGAGCTGCGCACGGGCAAGAGTGCCGAGGACTATCGCACCTGTCTGGTGACCGGTCTGGAAAAGGACGGTCGGCATGTGCTGGTCCGGCCGCAAGGCAGTAGTGGGCAGCGGGTGCTGGTGGACAGCAAGGTGCCGAGTGCCACGGCGGCGATCATCGACATCGGGGCGGCATCGCGCGGTACGCGTATCCAGTTGCGCGAGCAGATGGCCAACAATCCGCTGCGGCCGCGGACCATCCTGACGGCGGTGAAGGATTGTCTGTGAGGTGAGCGGCTGGGTGGATCCTTACCCCGGCCCTCTCCCCGAGGGAGAGGGGAAAGGACGGGCTGCCCGTCGTCACCTGGAAAGGCATATACAAGAAGGGCGCCCCAGGGCGCCCTTCTTGCGTTCGGCTGCCTGGAATCAGGCGGCTGGCTGGTTGCGGCGCTGCGGGACCGGCTCGGCGGCACGCTGACCGTTGACGTCACGCAGGGGGGTACCCCGTACCGGCGCGCCGTTGGCGACGTAGTAGGCGGCATTGCTGCGCGGCAGCGGGGCGCGACCACGGATTTTGTCGGCGATCTTCTCGGCGAGCATGATGGTCGGGGCGTTGAGGTTGCCCGTCGCGATGATCGGCATGATGGAGGCGTCCACCACGCGCAGGCCTTCCAGGCCGTGCACGCGACCGGCGCCGTCGACCACCGCCATGTCGTCGGTGCCCATCTTGTTGGAGCAGGACGGGTGATAGGCGGTCTCGGCGTGGGAGCGCACGAAGGCGTCCAGCTGGGCGTCGGTCACGCAATCGCGGCCCGGATTAATCTCCTCGCCACGATAGGGGTCCAGCGCCGGCTGCTGCATGATCTCACGGGTCAGGCGGATGCCGTCGCGGAATTCGCGCCAGTCCTGCTCGGTGCTCATGTAGTTGAACAGGATGCTCGGGTGCTGGCGCGGATCGCGCGAGGTCAGTTCGATGCGGCCGCGGCTGGGCGAACGCATGGAGCCGACGTGGGCCTGGAAGCCATGGGCCTCGATGGCGTTGGTGCCGTTGTAATTGATGGCGATCGGCAGGAAGTGGTACTGGATGTTGGGCCAGTCGAACTCTTCGCTGGAGCGGATGAAACCGCCCGCCTCGAAGTGGTTGCTGGCGCCCAGGCCGGTGCCCTTGAGCATCCATTCCAGACCGATCTGCGGCTGGTTGTACCACTTCAGCGCCGGGTACAGCGAGACCGGCTGCTTGCACTCGTACTGCAGGTACATCTCCAGGTGGTCCTGCAGATTCTGGCCGACGCCGGGCAGGTCGTGGACCAGCGGGATGTCGAAGCGCCGCAGCAGCGGCGCGGGGCCGACGCCGGAGCGCTGCAGGATCTGCGGCGAGGCGATGGCGCCGGCGCAGAGCAGCACTTCACGGCGGGCGCGCACGGTGATGGCTTCCAGGGAATCGCCTTTCATGTAGGCCACGCCATTGGCGCGCTTGCCCTCGAAGAGGATGCGATCGGTGGTGGCGTGGGTGACGATGGTCAGATTCGGGCGACCCTTGGCCTGGTCCAGATAGCCGCGGGCGGTGCTGGAGCGCCGGCCGTTCGGGGTGACGAAGCGGTCCATCGGACCGAAGCCTTCCTGCTGATAGCCGTTGAGGTCTTCGGTGCGCGGATAACCCGCCTGGACACCGGCTTCGACCATGGCTTCGAATAGGGGATTGGTGTTCGGCTTGGCGGTGGTCACCGAGACCGGGCCGTCGCCGCCGTGCCAGTCGTTGCCACCGGCATCGCGCTTCTCGGCCTTGCGGAAGTAGGGCAGGCAGTCGAGGTAGGTCCAGTCGTCCAGACCGTCGAGTTGCGCCCAGTTGTCATAGTCCAGGGCGTTGCCGCGGATGTAGCACATGCCGTTGATCAGCGAGGAGCCGCCCAGGCCCTTGCCGCGACCGCATTCCATCCGGCGGTTGTCCATGTGCGGCTCGGGCTCGGTCTGGTAGGCCCAGTTGTACTGCTTGCCCTGCAGCGGATAGGCCAGGGCGGCCGGCATCTGGGTGCGGAAGTCCAGGCGGTAGTCGGGGCCGCCAGCTTCCAGCAGCAGGACGGTGACGTCCTGGTCTTCGGTCAGCCGGGTGGCCAGGACGTTGCCGGCCGAGCCGGCGCCTATGACGATGTAGTCGAATTCGTGTGCCATGAAAAAGTCTCCTCCTGACGGCGGGTGGGGTCGGGCCCCAGCCCCGGGCCCTCTCCAGCGGAGAGGGGAGAAAAGCGCTACGGAAGCGGCTTAGAAGATCGAGGCGTAATCGCCCAGCTCGACCTGCACCGACTTGATGCGGGTGTAGTGGCCGAGGGTGGTGAGGCCGTTCTCGCGACCGACGCCGGAGTGCTTGTAGCCACCCACCGGCATCTCGGCGGGGGATTCGCCCCAGGTGTTGATCCAACAGATGCCGGCTTCCAGGCGATGGATCATGCGGTGGGCGCGGGCCAGGTCACGGGTGACCACGCCGGCCGCCAGGCCGTACTCGGTGTCGTTGGCGCGGCGCACCACCTCGTCTTCGTCGGCATAGGCCAGGATGCTCATGACCGGGCCGAAGATCTCCTCGCGGGCGATGGCCATGTCGTCACGGCAATCGGTGAAGACGGTGGGGGCGACGAAGTTGCCCTTGGCCAGTTCGCCCTGGGTGACGCGCTCGCCACCGGTGAGCAGGCGGGCGCCTTCGGCCTGGCCCTGGGCGATGTAGCCCAGCACCTTTTCCATGTGCGGGGTGCTGACCAGCGGCCCGAAGTTGGTCTCGGCGGCCAGGGGATCGCCCAGCTTGATGCGCTTGACCCGCTCCACCACCTTGGCCTCGAAGTCGGCCTTAAGCGCCTGGGGCACGAAGACCCGGGTACCGTTGGTGCAGACCTGGCCGGAGCTGAAGAAGTTGGCCATGACGGCGATGTCGGCGGCGCGCTCCAGGTCGGCATCGTCGCAGACGATCAGCGGCGACTTGCCACCCAGTTCCATGGTGACTTCCTTGAGGGTCGAGCCGGCAGCGCTGGCCATGACCTTCTTGCCGGTGGCGACGCCGCCGGTGAAGGAGATCTTCTCGATGCCGGGATGCTCGGTCAGGGCCACGCCGACCTCCGGGCCGACACCATTGACCACGTTGAAGACGCCAGCGGGCAGGCCGGCCTCGGTGTAGATCTCGGCCAGCTTCAGCGCGGTCAGCGGGGTGACTTCGCTGGGCTTGAAGATCATGGCATTGCCGGCGGCCAGGGCCGGGGCGGATTTCCACAGGGCGATCTGGATCGGGTAGTTCCAGGCGCCGATGCCGGCGACCACGCCCAGTGGCTCGCGGCGGGTATAGACGAAGGAGGTCTCGCGCAGCGGGATCTGTTCGCCTTCCAGGGCCGGAACGAGACCGGCGTAGTACTCGAGCACGTCGGCGCCGGTGACGATGTCCACGGCCTGGGTCTCGGACAGGGCCTTGCCGGTGTCGAGGGTTTCCAGCAGCGCCAGCTCGTCGTTGCGCTCGCGGAGGATGTCCACGGCCTTGCGCAGGATGCGCGAGCGCTGCATGGCGGTCATCGCGGCCCAGACCTTCTGGCCGGCGGCAGCGGCGGCCACTGCCTTGTCCACGTCGGCGCGGCTGGCGCTCTGCACCGTGGCGAGCACTTCGCCGGTGGCGGGATTCAGGGTTTCGAAGGTGGCACCACCGGTGGCGGCGATATAACGGCCACCGATGTACAGCTGCTGTTCGGCGAAACGGGCCATGGACGTTCTCCCAAGCTGGGCGGGCGCCGTGGCACCCGCAAGGAACACAGGGGGGCGCGAAAGAAAGGTCTCTCTACGCCAGCGATGAATCCAGTCTACTTAATTTTTATTGAACGTTCAATCAATGAAAAATTCACAGGCGTGCCGAAACGGGGCGATGGGCGGCCCAGAGCGGTTCTGTCGAAGCGGGGAGGGAGTGTGGAAGCGGGAAGGGAGCCCCGGCCGGAGCGGGCCGGCCGGGGTTGCAGCGGTTAGGGAGCGGTTAGGCCTTGGCCAGTTGCAGGTCCAGGTAGTCGTAGGCGATCTGCAGGGCCTGCTGGGTGTTGAAGGCGTCGCCGGAGAGGGCGCCGCGCAGCCAGAGACCGTCGATGATGGCGGCCAGGCCGCGGGCCGAGGCGCGGGCCTGTTCGTGGGGCAGGAGACGGCGGAATTGCCAGCAGAGGTTGGAGTAGAGACGCAGGTCGTTGATGCGTTGCAGGCGGCGCAGATTGGGCTGGTGCATGCTGGTGGCCCAGAAGGCCAGCCAGGTCTTCATGGCCGGGCCGCTGACCTGGGTGTCGTCGAAGTTGCCCTGGATAATGGCGCGCAGGTTAGCGGCGGGGTCGTCACCGGGCAGGGCGGCGCGGCGTTCGCGCACGGCCTGGCGCAGGGCATTCATCAGATGCCGCATGGTGGCTTCGAGCAGGCCGTTCTTGTCCTGGAAGTAGTGGCTGATGATGCCGTTGGAGACGCCGGCCTTGCGGGCGATGAAGGCGATACTGGCGTCGCCCATGCCGACTTCGTCGACGGCTTCGAGGGTCGCGGCAATGAGCTGCGAACGGCGGATGGGCTGCATCCCGACCTTGGGCACGAGGCATCTCCTGAAGAGAACGGAAGGAGCCTCGGAGGGTAACTATTTTTTATTGAACGTTCAATCAATAAAAACGGTCACCACCTCCTGGATTGTGCCCTGGCCCAGGCGGCAATACCAGTCCTGACAGGTGGTTACTTTTAATAACCGCCAGAAAGGCGTAGGCTGGGAACCAGTTCTGCTTCG
This sequence comes from Pseudomonas sp. BAV 4579, assembly GCF_009765395.1. Taxonomy (NCBI): domain Bacteria; kingdom Pseudomonadati; phylum Pseudomonadota; class Gammaproteobacteria; order Pseudomonadales; family Pseudomonadaceae; genus Pseudomonas; species Pseudomonas sp. BAV 4579. Next base: position 6,054 of record NZ_WHOV01000017.1, read on the forward strand.
AGGATCGCCATGGACGCCGTGGTCAGTCGTATCTCCAGCCGTCGCCGCCTGCATGCCCATGCCTGTCCCATCCGGGATGTGCTGGACCGCATCGGCGATGCCTGGTCCTTGCTCACGCTCTTCACCCTGGAACCCGGTCCGCTGCGCTTCAACGAATTACGCCGGCGGGTCGACGGCATTTCCCAACGCATGCTCAGCGTGACCCTGCGTCAGCTGGAGCGCGACGGCCTGGTGTCCCGCACGGTGACGCCGACCAAGCCGCCCCAGGTGGAGTACGCCCTCACCGAGCTGGGCCAGAGCCTGATGGTGCCGGTGGGTGCCCTGGCCGCCTGGGCCTCGGCGAAGCAGCCTTTCATTCAGCGCCACAGGGCGGCCTACGATCAGGCCGCCGAGGAGAATCCTGATGACCCGTCTCTCTAAGACCGCCCTGTCGGTCCTCGACCTGGTCCCCATCCGCGACGACGGCGATGCGACCCTGGCGCTGCACAATGCCCTGACCCTGGCCCGCCATGTCGAGCAGCTCGGCTTTTCCCGCTACTGGGTCGCCGAGCACCACAACATGGACGGTATCGCCAGCTCCGCGACCAGCGTGCTGCTGGGCTACCTGGCCGCCGGCACCAGCACCCTGCGCCTGGGATCGGGCGGCATCATGCTGCCCAACCACGCGCCGCTGGTGGTGGCCGAGCAATTCGGCACCCTGGCCTCGCTGTATCCGGGCCGCATCGAACTCGGCCTGGGCCGCGCGCCGGGCTCGGATCAGCGCACCGCCTACGCCCTGCGGCGCGACCGCCTGGGCAGCTCCGACGACTTCCCGCGGGATGTGGAAGAGCTGCAGCACTACTTCGGCCCGCAGCAGCCGGGGCAGGGCGTGATCGCCATGCCCGGGGTGGGCACCGAGGTGCCGATCTGGCTGCTGGGGTCGAGTCTGTTCAGTGCCCAGCTGGCGGCGGCCAAGGGTCTGCCCTATGCCTTCGCCTCGCACTTCGCGCCGCGCTATGTGCACGAGGCGATCCGGCTCTATCGCGAGAACTTCAAGCCGTCCGCGATGCTCGATCGTCCCTATGTGATGCTCGGGGTGCCCCTGGTGGCGGCCGACAGCGACGACGAGGCCAATTACCTGGCCACCACCGTCTACCAGCGCATCCTGGCGCTGTTCCGCGGCGACAGCCTGCGCCTGCAACCGCCGGTACGCAGCATGGAAGGCGTCTGGTTGCCTCACGAGAAGGAATCGGTATCGAGCCTCCTCGGCATGGCGGTGATCGGCGGCCCGGACAAGGTCCGCGAGCGCCTGGAGCTGTTGCTGGAGAAGACCGACGCCGACGAGCTGATCTTTACCTGCGACGTCTACGAGCAGGCGGATCGCTTGCGCGCCTTCTCGATCCTGGCGGATCTGAAGGGCGGTTGATGGGGATAGGCAGCGTTGGGCCTCGTTGGGCTCGGCGTAACCCGGATTTATCGCGGCCATGGGCCGCTCCTACGAAAGCATGAAAAGCATCGCCCTATAGGAGCGGTCGCTACGGCGCACCGGCATGGCCGCGAATAAAAGCCGACCGTCTCGCGACGGTCGGCTTTTTCATGGGTGCTGCCGAGAATGCTGCTGTTGGGCTTCGCTGCGCTCAACCCCACCTACGCGCCGTAGCGTGGAAAAACCGCGCCAGCGTTTTCCACCGGCGGCTACCGGCGCGCGCTGTGGATAAGGCTGCGCCGTTATCCACGCTACGCAGGCCTGTCCTACAGGAAGGTGAAGACCTGTTCGCGAGTCAGGCGGGACTTGGGCAGGGCGGCGTTGAAGTCGCTCTCGCCGCGATAGCCCAGGCCGACCACCACCAGCGCGGTGTAGCCCTGTTCACGCAGGCCCAGCTCCTGGTCCAGGCTGTTGGCGTCGAAGCCCTCCATGGGGGTGGCATCGATGCCCAGGGCGGCAGCGCCCAGCAGCAGGGTGCCCAGCGCCAGGTAGGTCTGCTTCTCCATCCAGTGCTGCACATCCTTGCGCTCATGACGATGCAGGTCGACGAAATGACGGCGGGTGCCGTCCTGGGTGGCGCGCGCCTCGGGCTTGGCGAAGCGGCCGTCCCGGGCTTCCTGCTCCAGCACCTGGGCCAGATGGCCCTCGGTCATTTCCAGGCGAGTGCAGAGCACGATGACGTGGGAGGCCGGCAGCACCTTGGGCTCGTTGTAGGGGCTCTGCATGCCACGGGCGACGCGCGCCCTGGCCTCGGCGCTGGCGGCGACCACGAAGTGCCACGGCTGGGAATTGACCGAGGAGGGCGCCTGGCGCAGCAGCTCCAGCAGTTCCTCGACCTGCTCGGCCGGGATGCTGCGGGAGCCGTCGAAGGCCTTGGTGGTGTAGCGGGTACGGGCGATCTGGGACAGCTGCATGGATAACTCCTGATCGGATCAGTGGGTAGGGGCCGGCTGGGCGTCGATCTTGACGCGGAACAGGCTGTAGGGCTTCTGGCGCAGGTCCTGGCCGCCGTGGAACTGGGCCTGGCGATGGAGCTGGTTGGCGGTGAAATAGAGGTAGCCGTCCGGACCTATGCTGAAGGTGTCGGGCCAGAGCACTCGCGGATCGTGGACCAGGGTCTTCCAGCTGCCGTCGGCCTGGCGCTGGCGCACGGCGTTGTGCTCGTAGTCGCCGGCATAGACGCGGCCCTGGGCATCGGCTTCGAGGCCGTCGGACGCGCCCTTCTCGCCGAGATCCTGCACCCCGGCGCGGACCTGGGCCTCGCTCGCCTTGGCATCACGCAGCAGGGCGGTGGGTACGGCATAGAGATGGCGACTGGACAGCGGGCTGAAGTAGAGGGTGCCGCCGTCCGGCGAGAGGGCGATGCCGTCGCTGGCGATGGCCGGGCGGACCTTGCTGCCGTCGGGACGCTGCATCAGCAGCGGCTCGCCTTCCACCACCGGGACGAAGCTGGGATCGACGTTGGCCTGGGGTGCGCCGGTCAGGCGGCGCTGGGCCTGGCCGGTGGCGAGGTCGAGAATGATCAGGCCACCGGGAGGCGCCGAGTCGGTGACATAGGCCACCCCGGCGCGACCGACGCGAAAGTCGAAGCGCACGTCGTTGACGTAGCTGTTGGGTTCGAGCACCGCCGCGGGGAAGACCAGCGTCCTGGCGACCTTGTTGGTCTTGAGGTCGATGGCCACCAGCTTGACGCCGCCGGCCCTGGGCGCGGCAAAGCCCGGTGCGGCGGTATCCAGCACCCAGAGGTGCCCGCGCCCATCGGCCACCACGCTCTGCACGCTGATGAAACCCTTGCCCGGCTGGCCTGGGGTCTCGACGTTGAGCGCGGCGTCCGGATAGGGCACCGCCTTGCCGTCCTTGAGTTCGGCCACGGTGAAGGGCACCGCGTCGCCCCAGCGCGGATAGTTGACGAAGATCCGGCCGGTCTCGCTGACGGTGACCCCGGTGGGCATGGCGTCCTGGAAGGCGAACACCGGCTCCAGCTGGCCCAGGGTGCGCTCCTGGGGCAGCGGCGCGGCCTGGGCGGTGAGGCTAGCCACGGCCAGGGCGACGGCGAGGGTCAGGGCACTGCAGCGAGGCATCAGAAACCCTCCAGCACGAGCTTGCCGCGGGCCTGGTGGCTTTCCAGCTGGGCATGGGCACGGCGCAGGTTGGCGGCATCGATCCGGCCCAGGTGCTCGCCGAGGGTGGTCTTGAGGGTGCCCTGGTCGATCAGCCCGGCCACGCGTTCGAGGATCTCGTGCTGGCGCAACTTGTCCGGGGTCTGGAACAGCGAGCGGGTGAACATCAGTTCCCAGTGCAGCGACAGCGACTTGGCCTTCATCGGTACCACGTCGAGTTGCGCCGGATCATCGATCACGCCGAGCCGGCCCTGGGGCCGCAGGACATCCACCAGCTGGGTGAAGTGCTCATCGGTGTGGGTGAGACTGGCGACCAGGGTCACGCCGTCCAGACCCAGGGCTTCGAGCTGGGGCCGCAGGGGCTGGTGATGGTCGATGACGTGATGGGCACCCAGCTGGCGCACCCAGTCCCGGGTTTCCTGGCGCGAGGCGGTACCGATCACGGTCAGCTCGGTGAGCTGGCGGGCCAGCTGCACCAGCACGGAACCGACGCCGCCCGCCGCGCCCATCACCAGCAGCTGCTGGCCGGCACCGCCGCCTTCGGTTGCGCCGAGACGGTCGAACAGCAGTTCCCAGGCGGTGATGGCGGTCAGCGGCAGGGCCGCGGCCTGGGCGTGGTCGAGGCTCCTGGGCTTGTGCCCGGCCAGGTGTTCGTCGACCAGGTGCAGTTCGCTGTTGCAACCGGGGCGGAACAGCTCGCCGGCATAGTAGACCTCGTCACCCACGGCAAAGCGGCTGACGGCGCTGCCCACAGCGCGGACCACGCCGGAGACGTCCCAGCCCAGCACCTTGGACTCGCGCTGCACCAGACCCTGGCGCACCTTGGTGTCGACCGGATTGACCGACACGGCGCGGACTTCCACCAGCAGGTCATTGGCCTCGGGCCTGGGATCGGTGAGCACGGCGTCCTGCAGGGCGCGGGGATCGCTGGCGGGGAGGGTGGTGTCACCGTGGATGACGGCTTTCATGGGCGGATTCCTTTGTACGATAAGAAGACATGGGCCCATGGTCGTCTTCATGCTCGACCGGAAAAAGCGGCAGAATCGGATAGCACCTTCACTGCAGGAGTGAAAATGATCCGCTTCGACGACCTCGGTCTCTTCGTGCGTTCCGCCGCCTTGGGCAGCTTTTCCCGCGCCGCCCGCGAGGCAGACCTGTTGCCGGGTCAGGTGAGCGCCGCCATCGGCCGGCTGGAGCGGGAACTGGGCATCCGCCTGTTCGCCCGCTCGACCCGCAGCCTGCGCCTGACCGCCGAGGGCGAGGCCTATCTGCCCTATGCCCGCGAGGTGCTGGAGACCTTGCGCGAGGGACGCGAGCGGTTGCAGGGGGAGAGTCCGGAATTGCGCGGGGTGCTGCAGGTGGCGGCGCCTTCGGATCTGGGACGCAATCTCCTGCTGCCCTGGCTGGCCGAGTTTCGTCAGCGCCATCCCGGCCTGACGCTCAGGCTCTACGTCTCGGACCAGCAGGCCGACGTCTATCGCGATCCGGTGGACATCGCCATCCGCTACGGCCGCAGTCAGGATGACAGCCTGGTGGCCCTGCCGCTCGCCCCGGACAACCGCCGGCTGCTGGCGGCGGCGCCGACCTATCTGGCCCGCGAGGGGGCGCCGCGCAGCCCGGACGACCTGTCCAGGCACGCCTGCCTGCTCTACCAGCTGCATGGGCGCACCTATGACAAGTGGAGCTTTCCCCAGGCCGACGGCAGCCTGCGCCAGGTGGCCGTCAGCGGACCCTTGCAGAGCGACGACGCCGAGGTGGTGCGGCGCTGGGCGGTGGCCGGGGAGGGCATCGTCTACAAGTCCTGGCTGGACATGCGCGACGATCTGCAGCGCGGCCGGCTGGTGCGCCTGCTGCCCGAGCAGCCCGGCGAGCCGTTGCCGCTGCAGCTGTTCTGCCCGCATCGGCGGCAATTCTCGCCGGCGGTGCGGCAGCTGCACGGCTGGCTGGCGGAGCGCTTCGCGGCCCTGGGCAAACAGCCCTGAAACGCAAAGGGGGTGGCGCCGCGAACGGAACCCCCCCCCTTGGGTACCGCGCCTGCCTTACTGCAGGTGCTGCTTGAGCAACTGGCCGGCCTGGGTCAGCGCAGCCTGGACCTCGGGTACCTTGGCCAGGGCGTTGAGCAGGCCATAGTCGTGGATCATGCCGTTGTAGCGCACCTGGACAACCTCGACGCCGGCGGCGTTGAGCTTGCGGGCATAGGCCTCGCCCTCGTCTCGCAGCACGTCGTTCTCGGCGGTCTGCACCAGCGCCGGCGGCAGACCCTTGAGCTGGGCCTCGCTGGCCCGCAACGGCGAGGCGTAGACGTTGGCGCGCTCGGTGTCGCTGGTGGTGTAGTTGTCCCAGAACCACTTCATCATGTTGCGGGTCAGGAAGCGGCCCTCGGCGTAGGTCTGGTAGGAGCCGTTGTCGAAGCTGGCATCGGTCACCGGCCAGAACAGCACCTGGTAGCGCAGCTTGGGCGTGCCCTTGTCCTTGGCCATCAGACTGACCACCGCGGCCATGTTGCCGCCGACGCTGTTGCCGGCCACCGCCAGGCGACTGCCGTCGACATCGATGTCCTTGCCGTGCTCGGCCACCCACTGGGTCGCGGCATAGGCCTGGTTGATGGCCACCGGGAAGTGGGCTTCCGGACTCGGGGTGTAGTTGACGAACACCGCCGTGGCGCCGGAGGCCACCACCAGGTCACGCACCAGGCGCTGGTGGGTGGGGAAGTCGCCCAGCACCCAGCCGCCGCCGTGGAAGAACATGAAGGCCGGTGTCTGCCCCTTGGCATTGGCCGGGCGGACGATGGTCAGCTGCAGCGGCTTGCCGTCGACCTGGATAGTCTTTTCGCTGGTCTTGACGCCGGAGAGGTCGACCTTGACGCTGGCCTGGGCGCCGGTCAGGACGGCACGGGCATCCTTTGGGCTCAGGGTTTCCAGGGGTTGGCCACCGCTGCCATTCAGCGCATCGACGAAGCCCTGGGTGGTGCGTTCCAGGGCCGGATCGGGTTGGGGCGCGGCGAAGGCGCTGCCCAGGGCCAGGGTGAGCGCGGAAAGGCCAAGCAGGCGAGAGACGGTACGCATGACGGATGACTCCTCGAACGGGAAAGACCGGGCGCCTCGGCTGAAGCGCCTGGGTAATACCGCGACCCTTAGGCCAGGGTCAGGCGCACGTCCACGTTGCCGCGGGTGGCGTTGGAGTAGGGGCAGACCTGGTGGGCCTTCTCGATCAGGTCTTCGGCCACGGCGCGCTCCAGTCCCGGCAGGCTGACGACGAGTTCGACGTCCAGGGCGAAGCCGGTGGGGATCGGACCGATGCCGACCTGGGCGGTCACGCTGACGTCCGCCGGCACGGCGATCTTTTCCTTGGCGCCGACGAACTTGAGCGCGCCGATGAAGCAGGCCGAGTAGCCGGCGGCGAAGAGCTGCTCGGGATTGGTCCCGGCACCCCCGGCGCCGCCCAGTTCCTTGGGCGTGGACAGCTGCACGTCCAGGGCCTTGTCGCTGCTGCTGGAACGGCCGTCACGGCCACCGGTGCTGGTTGCGGAAGCGGTATAGAGGATGTTCATGGCGTGCTCCTGATTTGGGTGTCGCGATAACTAATTGGGCGGGCTGTTAGCGAGAGGGCTGGCCCGGGTACGGATTTAAGTTATCGCGATATTTGTTATCGCGCAAATATATTTTCAGGAGCAGCCGACCAGCGGCAGCGACTGGGCTAGCGCTCCAGCTTGGCGCGCAGGGTCATCAGGTTTTCGCGCAGCTGGGTCATCTCGGCGTCACCCAGGGCGCAGTAGCCACCGATGGTGCCGTTGATCTTCTTGGCCCGCTCGCGCAGGGTCCGGCCAGACTCGGTCAGCTCGATGGACAGGTTGCGCTCGTCCTCGGCATTGCGCTGCCGGGTCACGTAGCCCTCGGCTTCCAGGCGCTTGAGCACCGGGGTCAGGGCGCCGGAATCCTGGTGCAGCCGACGCGCCAGCTCCTTGAGCGGCAGGCGGTCGTTTTCCCAGAGCACCAGCATCATCAGGTACTGCGGGTAGGTCAGGCCCACCTCCTCGAGCAGCGGCTTGTACACCTTGGTCATGGCCAACGAGGTGGAGTACAGCGCGAAGCACAGCTGCTGATCGAGTAGAAGAGGGTCTTTGCTGGTCATGGCGGTCCCGGCTGGGTAAATGAGAAGTGATTCTACCCCGAGCATTTGGGTAGCATTAGCCCTTTCGCTTTCAGACCCCAGGGTTTCCATGCGTATCCATGTGTCGTTCATCGATCGTGTCGGCATCACCCAGGAAGTCCTGGCGCTGCTCGGTGCCCGCAATCTCAATCTGGACGCCGTGGAGATGGTGCCGCCCAACGTCTACATCGATGCGCCGACCCTGAGCGCGGCGGTGCTGGAGGAATTGCGCGCCGCCCTGCTCACCGTGGTCGGGGTCGAGGCGGTGCGGGTGGTGGACATCCTGCCGGGCCAGCGACGCTCCCTGCAACTCGACGCCCTGCTCGCCGCCATGGCCGATCCGGTGCTGGCGGTGGACGGCGAGGGACGCATCCTGCTGGCCAATCCGGCCTTTGCCGCCCTGGCGGGCGAAGACAGCGGCACTACCCTGGCCGAACTCTTCAACGACAGCGAATTGCCCAGTGAGCTGTTGGACCAGGGCTTTCGTCTACCGCTGCGGGAGGTGGTGCTGCGCGGCCAGGCGCTATTGCTGGACGCCACCCCCATCGGCGAACCCGTGGGCGGACTGGCCGGTGGGCTGCTGACCCTCTATGCCCCCAGTCGTATCGGTGGCCGCCTCTCGGCGCTGCGCCACGACACCCCCGAGGGCTTCGATTCGCTGCTCGGCGACTGCGCCGCCATCCGTACCCTCAAGGCCCGGGCCCAGCGCCTGGCCGCCCTGGAGGCGCCCCTGCTGATCCTCGGCGAGACCGGCACCGGCAAGGAACTGGTGGCGCGCGCCTGCCATGCGGCCAGCGCGCGGCGCGAGGCGCCCTTTCTGGCCCTGAACTGCGCGGCCCTGCCGGAAAGCCTGGCCGAGAGCGAACTGTTCGGCTATGCCCCGGGCGCCTTCACCGGCGCCCAGCGCGGCGGCAAGCCGGGCCTGCTGGAACTGGCCGACCAGGGCACGGTGTTTCTCGACGAGGTCGGCGAGATGTCGCCCTATCTGCAGGCCAAGCTGCTGAGATTCCTCTCCGATGGCAGCTTCCGCCGCGTTGGCGGGGCCCAGGAAACCAAGGTCAATGTGCGCATTCTCGCCGCCACCCATCGCGATCTGCAGGCCATGGTCGCGGCCGGCACCTTTCGCGAAGACCTCTTCTATCGCCTCAATGTGCTCAGCCTGCAGGTGCCAGCCCTGCGCGAGCGTGGCCAAGACATCCTGCTGCTGGCGCGGCACTTCCTGCAGCAGGCCTGCGCCCAGATCGGTCGACCGCCGTGTCGCCTGGCGCCGGCCACCTATGGCGTGCTGCTGGGCAATGCCTGGCCGGGCAACGTCCGGCAATTGCAGAACATCCTCTTTCGCGCCGCCGCCATCAGCGAGAGCGGCCAGATCGATGTCGACGACCTCGACTTGGCCGGCACGGCGGTGGCGGGGCAGGTCGAGACCGAAGTCAGCACCCTGGAAGCCGCTGTCCAGGGCTACGAGGCGGCGCTGCTGGAACGGCTCTATCCGCAGTATCCGTCCAGCCGCCAGCTGGCCGCGCGGCTGCAGACCTCCCACTCGGCCATCGCCATGCGCCTGCGGCGTTACGGCATCCCGCGGCGTTAAAGTTCTAGAGCCTGTTTAAAGGCTCGCGAGCTAGAGACAAGCAAGGCCTGGGCGGCCCCGCGAAAATGGCTGAGGAAGCGGACCGGGCTCGCGAACGAGTTTACGAGTGGTAAATGAGCATTCCGAAGCCATTTTCAACGCAGTTTGGCCGACGCGCAGCAGCCTTTAAATAGGCTCTCAGCGCAGGACGTTGGTCTTGGCCAGATCCACCACCTCGCTGCCGCGACCACTCATCACCGCGCGCAGCATGTAGAGGCTGAAGCCCTTGGCCTGGGCGGCCTCGATCTTCGGTGGCAGCGACAGCTCCTGCTTGGCGATGCGCACATCCACCAGCGCCGGGCCGGGATGGGCGAAGGCCTCCTCCAGGGTGGCGTCGAGCAGACTGGCCGATTCCACCTTCCAGCCGCGCACGCCGCAGGCCTCGGCGACGCGGGCGAAGTCGACCTCACCCAGATCGGTGGTCTCGTCGAGCATGCCGGCGGCCTTCATCTCCATGGCGACGAAGCCCAGGGTGGCGTTGTCGTAGACGATGACCTTGACCGGTAGCTTTTCGCTGGCCAGGGTCGCCAGTTCGCCCAGCAGCATGGACAGCCCGCCATCGCCGGCCAGCGCCACCACCTGGCGATCGGGATAGGCCGCCTGCAGGCCCATGGCCTGGGGCAGGGCGTTGGCCATGGAGCCGTGACTGAAGGAGCCGGCCAGCTTGCGTTCGAAATTCATCGCCAGGTAGCGCGCCGCCCACACCGTGGGAGTGCCGACGTCACAGGTGAAGAGGGCATCCGCTGCGGCCAGTTCGCTGACGCGGGTGGTGAGGTACTGCGGATGCAGCGGCTCGCCATCGGCGGTGGCGGTGGCCAGTTCGTCCAGCTCGGCGCGGGTCTTGCGGTAGTGCTGCTGGGCCTTTTCCAGGAAACGGCTGTGGCTGTTGAGCGCAAGGCGCGGCAGCAGGGCGTCGAGGGTGGCGCGGACATCGCCGACCAGGCCCTTGAGCAACGGGGTCCGCACGCCTAGGTGGACGCCGCGCACGTCGATCTGCACCACCCGGCCGTGATCCGGGAAGAAGTTGCGATAGGGGAAGTTGCTGCCCAGCATCAGCAGCAGGTCGCACTCCTTGAGCGCGTGATAGCCGGACGAAAAGCCGATCAGGCCGGTCATGCCCACGCCATAGGGATTGGAATACTCGATATGGGCCTTGCCGCGCAGCGCATGGACCACCGGCGCCTGCAGGCGCTCGGCCAGGGCCACCACCTGGGCATGGGCACCGGCGCAACCGGCGCCGCAGAGCAGGGTGATGCGCTTTTCCCCGGCCAGCAGTTCGGCCAGGGCATCCAGTTCGGCCTCTGGCGGGACCACCACCGGACGCACCGGCTCGCTCCACTGGACTTCCTTGAGCGGCGCCTCGGCCAGGGCCACGTCGCCGGGAATCACCACCACCGACACCGAACGGTTGAGGATGGCCGAACGCATGGCGGTCTCGAGGATGCGCGGCAGCTGCTCGGGATGGGAGACCACCTCGCAGAAGTCGCTGCAGTCGCGGAACAGCCGCTCCGGATGGGTCTCCTGGAAATAGCCCAGGCCGATCTCGCTGGAGGGAATCTGGGCGGCGATGGCCAGCACCGGCGCGCCACTGCGCTGGGCGTCGAACAGGCCGTTGATCAGGTGCAGATTGCCCGGACCGCAGGAGCCGGCGCAGACCCCCAGGCGCCCGCTGGTGTCGGCCGCGGCACTGGCGGCGAAGGCAGCGGCTTCTTCATGCCGCACGCCGCGCCAGCGGATGCGATCGCGCTTGCGCAGGCTTTCGGTGAGGCCGTTGAGCGAATCGCCCGGCAGGCCCCAGATGGTGTCCACACCAGCCGCTTCGAGGGTGGCGACGAGCAGATCGGCAACGGTTTTCACAGCCATGACAAAGACTCCAGGCAAGGGTGGGGGAGGGCAAAGCCGCTTGGCAGAGGTCTTGTTGTGCCTTGTTGGTCCGACGAAGCGGGCGGAAGTTCGCGACCGTCCCGGCGTTTCGCCCGTTGAACGGTAGGTGCGCTCTCTGCAGGTGCGGTGATAATTGCGGTCGGCCTCTCTCGACAAGGAACGTCTCCGTGCTGTCCGCCTACCTCAGCGGGTTTCCCGCCTTCCTGCTCTATCTGTTGCTGTCCCTGGCGCTGCTCGGGTTGTTCTGCGTGCTCTACGCCTGGCTCACGCCCCACAGAGAGTGGCAACTGATTCGCGCCGACGTGCCCGCCGTGGCCCTGGCTTTCGGTGGCAGCCTGCTCGGTTTCGTCCTGCCCCTGGCCGGTGCCATGCGAGTAGCGGTGAGCCTGACCGATTTCCTGCTCTGGGCGGTCATCGCCCTGGTCACCCAGCTGTTGGCCTTCCAGTTGCTGCGCCTGGGCCTGCCTGGACTACCACAGCGCTTGGCGGCCAACGAAATGGCCAGCGGTATCCTCGCCGCCTGCTTCGCCATCGCCGTGGGCGTGCTCAACGCCGCTGCCATTACCGGTTGAGGGCGGGTCATGAAACGCAGCCAAGCGCTAAAACTGGTCCTCATCGGCGCGCCGGTACTGACCCTGGCCTGGTGCACCAGTCGGCCCACCACCGGCTATACCTATGAGACCGCGGAGCAATGCTCGCGCGATGGCGTCTTCAGTGGCAGCGTCTGCGCCCGCGAGTACGCCAATGCGCGTAGTGCCCACGCTCTGCAGGCACCGCGCTATGGGCAGCGTGGCGATTGCGAGGCGGATTTCGGTACGGAGCGCTGCGATGGGCCGCAGCCTTATTATTTGCCGCGGATGTCGGGCTTCCTGATTAATCGCGAACCGGCATCCGGTGGCGATCTGTCCGACGTGGACTTGGATCGCGACCGGCGTCGTGCCAGTCAGCCGCTCTACCGCTCCCTGGACGATCCCGGCACCTGGCGTACGGGCAGCAACGTCGCCGTGGCCGATCACAGTGGTCGGGTCTCGGTGGCTCGCGCGGTCCAGACGGTAGATGCTGGACGCTTCGTCAGCCGTGGTGGTTTCGGCCAGGCCGCGGCGGCACGCGCCAGCAGCGGGGGTTAGCCATGCAACGCATCGCCTTCAGCGAACGCCCCGACTGGCGCCAACAGGCCGAGGCTCTGGGCTTCGCCTTCCATACCTTCGACGGCGAACCCTACTGGGACGAGACCGCCGCCTACCGGTTCAGCCTGCGGCAGATCGAGGACGACATTGAGGCACCCACCGCTGAGTTGCACGACCTGTGCCTGGCCTTGGTGGATCTCATCGTCGAGCGCGAAGAGCTGCTGGAGCGGCTGCAGATCCCGCGATTCTTCTGGGATCACCTGCGCATCAGCTGGCGGCGCCGTGAACCCTCGCTCTATGGCCGGATGGATTTCTGCTACAGCGGCCAGGGGCCGGCCAAGTTGTTCGAGCTCAACTACGACACCCCCACCTCGCTCTACGAGGCAGCCTTTTTCCAGTGGCTGTGGCTGGAGCAGCAGCGTGAACGCAGCGCCCTGCCACCTGCCGCCGACCAGTACAATCTGATCCAGGAGCGGTTGATCGAGACCTTGGCGGAGCTAGGTGTGGCGCAGCCGCTGTACCTGGCCGCGGTGCGCGATTCGCTGGAGGATCGCGGCACCGTCGACTACTTGCGCGACTGCGCGACTCAGGCCGGCCTGGATGCTCGCTTTCTGGCCATCGAGGACATCGGCCTGGAGCGCTCGGGGACCTTCGTCGATCTCCAGGGCCATTCCATCTTCAGCCTGTTCAAGCTCTATCCCTGGGAGCACCTGCTGGAAGATCCCTTCGGCGCGGCGATCCCTGCCAGCGGTACCCGCTTCGTCGAGCCCCCCTGGAAGGCATTGCTCAGCAACAAGGGCATCCTGGCGCTGCTCTGGGAGCAGCACCCGGGGCATCCCAATCTGCTGCCCACCTATTTCGACGCGCGACCCAGTACGCACTTGGCACCGGGTTGGGTACGCAAGCCATTGTTCTCCCGGGAAGGCGCCAACGTCACCTTGCATGCCAGCGATGGTCGCCGGGCGGCGGTCGCAGGTCCCTATGGTGGAGCGACCATTCGCCAGGCCTGCCAGCCGCTGCCCTGCTTCGACGGCCACTATCCGGTGCTGGGCAGCTGGGTAGTGGGCGACCGGGCCTGTGGCCTGGGCGTCCGTGAGGATCGTTCACTGATCACTCAGGACAGCTCGCGTTTCCTGCCGCACTTCATCCTTGATTAAAAGGCAACTTCAGTGTGTAGCCTGGCTGTCGGACCCAGGAGCCTAGCTAATTTCGTATCGATTACGATACGGCGTACTTGAATCGATACGACTATAATCGGTCTTTGCCTAGATCGTAACGAATTCGCTACAGGAACTGTGCTCTGTTTTAGTTAAGCTGCTGAAATCACTGAGTTTTATTCTTGGCACTAGCCTTGCAGCGTTAGATTCCATCTATCCATCAGGACAAAGGTCCGCAGGAGTCTGGCAATGGGTCTGCGCTATACCGAAGAACACGAATGGCTGCGTCAGGAAGCCGATGGCAGCATCACCGTCGGCATCACCGACTATGCCCAGGACTCGCTTGGCGACCTGGTCTTCGTGCAATTGCCGGAGTTGCGCAGCTACGCCCAGGGCGATGAAGTGGCGGTGCTGGAGTCGGTCAAGGCCGCCAGCAACATCACCATGCCGCTGGACGGCGAGGTCCTGGCGGTCAACGAGGCGCTCAACGAGGCGCCCGAAACCATCAACAGCGATCCGCTGAACGCCGGCTGGTTCTTTCGCTTCCAGCCCGCCAATGCCGACGCCTTCGCCGCGCTGCTCGACGAAGCCGCCTATCAGCAACTGATCAAGGGGTAAGACCGCCATGTCGCTGCACGACACCCTCAGCACCGCCGACGAATTCGTCCCGCGCCACATCGGTCCGCGCGAGCTGGACGAGATCGCCATGCTGAACCTGCTCGGCTACGAATCCCTGGAAGCCATGACCGCCCAGGTGATCCCCGAGAGCATCAAGGGCACCAGCGTGCTGGATCTGCCCGCCGGATTGTCCGAGGCCGACGCCCTGGCCGAGTTGCGCACCATCGCCGGCAAGAATCGCCTGCTCAAGAGCCTGATCGGCCAGGGCTACTACAACACCCACACCCCGGCGCCGATCCTGCGCAACCTGCTGGAAAATCCGGCCTGGTACACCGCCTACACCCCCTACCAGCCGGAGATCTCCCAGGGTCGCCTGGAGGCCCTGCTCAACTTCCAGACGCTGATCGGCGACCTCACCGGCATGCCGGTGGCCAACGCCTCGCTGCTGGACGAGGGCACCGCCGCCGCCGAGGCCATGACCTTCTGCAAGCGCCTGGCGAAAAACAAGGCCAGCGCCTTCTTCGCTTCCGTGCACTGCCATCCGCAGACCCTGGACGTCCTGCGCACCCGCGCCGAGCCCCTGGGCATCGAGGTGGTGGTGGGCGTGGAAACCGAGATCGAGGATCACGGCCGCTTCTTTGGCGCGCTGTTCCAGTATCCGATGACCACCGGCGAGATCCGTGACTACCGGGAGAGCATCCAGGCCTTCCAGGCGGCCGGTGCCCTGGTGGCCATGGCCGCCGACCTGCTGGCGCTGACCCTGCTCACCCCGCCCGGTGAACTGGGCGCGGACGTGGCCATCGGCACCGCCCAGCGCTTTGGCGTACCGCTCGGTTTCGGCGGCCCGCACGCGGCGTACTTCGCCACCCAGGACAAGTACAAGCGTGACATGCCCGGTCGCGTCGTCGGCGTCTCCATCGACCGCCACGGCCACCCGGCCTATCGCCTGGCCCTGCAGACCCGCGAGCAGCACATCCGCCGCGAGAAGGCCACCAGCAACATCTGCACCGCCCAGGTGCTCCTGGCCAACATCGCCAGCATGTACGCGGTCTACCATGGTCCCGAAGGCCTGACCCGCATCGCCACCCGGGTACAGCGGCTGACCAGCCTGCTGGCCGCCGGCCTGCAGCGCCTGGGCCACGAGACCCAGCACACCGCCTTCGACACCCTGACCCTGGTGTTCGGCGCGCGCACCGCCGCCCTGCACGAGGCCGCCCGTGCCCGTGGCTACAACCTGCGCGACGTCAGCGCCGAGGCCCTGGGCGTGTCCCTCGACGAGACCAGCACCCTGGCCGATGTCCAGGCGCTGCTGGAGATCCTCGCCGACGGCAAGGCCGCGCCCCAGGTCGCCGAGCTGGGCGACGCCCAGGGCGTGGAAGTGCCCGCGGCGCTGCAGCGCCAGTCGGCCTTCCTGACCCATTCGGTATTCGCCAGCCATAGGTCCGAGACCGAGCTGATGCGCTACCTGCGCAAGCTGGCGGACAAGGACCTGGCGCTGGATCGCACCATGATCCCGCTGGGCTCCTGCACCATGAAGCTCAACGCCGCCAGCGAGATGATCCCGGTCACCTGGGCCGAGTTCGGCGGCATCCATCCCTTCGCGCCGGCCGACCAGACCGAGGGCTATGCCCAGCTCACCACCGAGCTGGAGGTCATGCTCTGCGCCGCGACCGGCTACGACGCCGTCTCCCTGCAGCCCAACGCCGGCTCTCAGGGCGAGTACGCGGGCCTGCTGGCCATTCGTGCCTATCACGCGAGCCGCGGCCAGGGTGAGCGCGACGTCTGCCTGATCCCGGCGTCGGCCCACGGCACCAACCCCGCTACCGCCAGCATGGTCGACATGCGCGTGGTGGTGGTGGCCTGCGACAAGCGCGGCAACGTCGATCTCGACGACCTGCGCGCCAAGGCCGAGCAGCACAGCGAGCGCCTGGCCGCGCTGATGATCACCTACCCGTCCACCCACGGGGTGTTCGAAGAGGCCATCCGCGAGATCTGCCAGGTGGTCCATGACCACGGTGGCCAGGTCTATATCGACGGCGCCAACATGAACGCCATGGTCGGCCTCTGCGCCCCGGGTCAGTTCGGCGGCGACGTCTCCCACCTCAACCTGCACAAGACCTTCTGCATCCCCCATGGCGGCGGCGGTCCGGGTGTTGGTCCCATCGGCGTCAAGGCGCACCTGGCGCCCTTCCTGCCCGGCCATGCCCGGCTGGAACGCAAGGCAGGCGCGGTCTGCGCGGCGCCCTATGGCAGCGCCAGCATCCTGCCGATCTCCTGGATGTACCTGAAGATGATGGGCAGCGCCGGTCTGACCCGCGCGTCGCAGATCGCCATCCTCAGCGCCAACTACATCGCCCGTCGGCTGGAAGAGCACTATCCGGTGCTCTACAGCGGTACCGGTGGCCTGGTGGCCCACGAGTGCATCCTCGACCTGCGTCCGCTCAAGGACAGCAGCGGCGTGACCGTGGACGACGTGGCCAAGCGCCTGATCGACTTCGGCTTCCATGCCCCGACCATGTCCTTCCCGGTGGCCGGCACCCTGATGATCGAGCCCACCGAGAGCGAGTCCAAGCAGGAACTGGATCGCTTCTGCGACGCCATGATCGCCATCCGCGAAGAGATCCGCGCCCTCGAGGCCGGCACCCTGGATCCCCAGGACAACCCGCTGAAGAACGCGCCGCACACCGCGCGCGAACTGGCTGGCGAGTGGACCCATCCCTACAGCCGCGAGCAGGCGGTGTTCCCGCTGCCGAGCCTGGTGGACGGCAAGTATTGGCCGCCGGTGGCGCGCATCGACAACGTCTACGGCGATCGCAACCTGGTCTGCTCCTGCCCGCCGATCGAAGCCTACGGCGAGGCCTGACCCTCACCCCCGGCCCCTCTCCCAAGGGGAGAGGAGAGCAGCGCTGCTCTTCCCCCTCTCCCCCTGGGAGAGGACCGGGGTGAGGGCTAACCCGATCACCCACGTCGCGACCCCATAGCCCCAGCGTTTGCTCACTCTTCCTGTAAGGAGCGAGCAAACCGCCACCCGACACGGAGCCCTACCATGTCCCTGCTCAAGACTTCGCTGCACGCCCTGCACCTGGAACTCGGCGCCCGCATGGTGCCCTTCGCCGGCTACGAGATGCCGGTGCAATACCCGCTCGGCGTGCTCAAGGAGCACCAGCACACCCGTGCCCAGGCCGGGTTGTTCGATGTGTCCCACATGGGCCAGGTCCTGCTCGAAGGCGAAGAGGCCGCCGCGGCGCTGGAGACCCTGGTGCCGGTCGACATCATCGACCTGCCCAGCGGCATGCAGCGCTACGCCCTGCTGACCGACGACAACGGCGGCATCCTCGACGACCTCATGGTCGCCAACCTGGGTGACTGCCTCTACCTGGTGGTCAATGCCGCCTGCAAGGAAGCCGACCTCGCCCATCTGGAAAAGCATCTGGGCGATCGCTGCCAGGTGCTGCCGCAATTCGATCGCGCCCTGCTGGCCCTGCAGGGCCCTGCGGCCGCCGCGGTCCTGTCGCGCCTGGCGCCGGAGGTGGCCGAGATGACCTTCATGCAGGTCCGCCGCGTCAAGCTGCTGGACCAGCCCTGCATCGTCAGCCGCAGTGGCTACACGGGTGAAGACGGCTACGAGATCTCGGTACCGAGCGTCGCCGCCGAAGCCCTGGCGCGCCATCTGCTGGCCGAGCCGGAAGTCGAGGCCATCGGCCTGGGCGCGCGCGACTCCCTGCGCCTGGAAGCCGGTCTCTGCCTCTATGGCCATGACATGGATGCCGGCACCACGCCGGTGATGGCCAACCTGGGGTGGGCGCTGTCCAAGGTGCGTCGTGAAGGCAACGGCCGCGCCGGCGGGTTCCCCGGTGCCGAGCGCATCTTCACCGAGCAGCGCGAGGGCGTGAGTCGCAAGCGCGTCGGCCTGCTGGTGCAGGAGCGGGTGCCGGTGCGCGAAGGCGCGGAGCTGGTGGATGCCAATGGCGCCAGCATCGGTCGCGTGACCAGTGGCGGCTTCGGCCCGACCCTGGGGGCGCCGGTGGCCATGGGGTATGTCGACAGCGACTTCGCCGCCCTGGATACCCAGCTGTTCGCCGTGGTGCGCGGCAAGCAGGTGCCGGTCAAGGTCGCCAAGACGCCCTTCGTGCCGCAGCGGTATTACCGCGGGTAAGTAGTCGCCAAGAGCATCGCGGCCATGGGCCGCTCCTACAAAAGCATTACCCTCTGTAGGAGCGGCCCATGGCCGCGATAAACCGGGAAGACGCAGGAGCAGTTGCCTCGGCGTACCGCCATGGCCGTGATGCTCTTTAGGCCAGTGGATAATCCCGAAACACCGACAGTGCCTCCGCCTCTGCGGTCAGGGCCTCCAGCGTCGGGTAGTTACGCCTTTCGATCAGTCCCGGCAGGGCGAAGTGCAGGAAGGTCCAGGCCACCGCGGTGTCGATGGCATCCTGGCCGATGCTGTCTTCACCCAGCGGCGGACGCGGGCCCAGCCAGGCCTTGTCCAGGGCGCCACAGGCCGCGCGCAATTGTCCCTCCACCCGCTGCTGCCAGGGCGCATGGCGCTTCTCTTCCGGTCGCAGGTCACGCTCGTACACCAGCTGCACCGCCTTCTCGGACAGGGCCAGCGCCAGGCCGCTGCGACCGAGGGCGGTTGCCCGGGCCGCATGGCCCGCAGGAAGCAACTGCCGGCTACCGCAGGCGAGGTGCTGGGCGTAGTTCAGGATCAGCGACGAATCCATCAGCCGCTGGCCGTCCAGGCAGATCAGCGTGGGCGCCTTGAGCACCGGATTGAAGCTGCGAAAGCGCTCGATCTCGCGAAACAGCGACACCTGGCGCAGTTCGAAGGGCAGCACCAGCAGGCGTAGGGAGATCGCGACTCGCCGCACATAGGGGGAGTCGAGCATGCCAATGAGTTGCATGGGGGCATCCTGTCAGAAAGAGTGAATCCTGTTTCACGTGGAACGTCACCCCTGTTGCGCGTTTCACGCCAGGTGCCGCTCTGGACAAGACATTAAGGATTCGACGAAGCTACTTCCAGCGAGAAAATCTGACGGAATAGTTAAGGAAGTCTTACATGTCGCGCGTACCGCCGCTGAATGCCCTGCGTTGCTTCGAAGCGGTTGCCCGTCTGGGCAGCGTGACCCGTGCCGCCAGCGAATTGCATCTCACCCATGCCGCGGTGAGCCAGCAGGTGAAGGGCCTGGAGCACCAGCTGGGCATGGTGCTCTTCGAGCGCCAGGGGCGTGGGATCGAGGTCACCGGTGACGGTCGCGTCTATGCCGAGCAGGTCCGCCAGTTGCTCGAGGATCTGGGCGAAGCCACGCGGCGACTGCAGGCCCGGCCACGCCGCAACGAACTGGTGTTCGCCACCTTTCCCTCCTTCGCCACGCACTGGCTGCTGCCGCGACTGCCGCGTTTTCGCGCCCTGCACCCGGAGTACCGCATCCGCATCCAGACCAGCCTGGATTTCCAGGATCTGCGCCAGGGCATGGTGGATATCGGGGTGCGCATGGGGGAGGGACAGTGGGATGGCCTGACGGCGTTACGGCTGTTCCAGGACGATGTGCTGCTGGTAGCGGCGCCTGGTTACAACGGTGGGCAGCTGCCGCGCAGCCTGGACGAGGCCCTCGCGCAGCCGCTGTTGCACACGGAGGAAACCTGGCAGCACTGGGGCGAAACGGCCGGTCTGGGCGACGCGGCGCCCAATCGCGGCATCAGCGTGAACGACTCCAATGTGGTGCTGGAGGCGCTGCGCCTTGGACAGACGTTGGCGCTAGAGCGGCGCAGCCTGGTGCAGGCCGCGTTGGACGAGGGGCGTCTGATTCAGCTCAGTCCGGTGGTGGCGCCCTATCCCTATGCCTACTGGCTGGTCTGGCCGGAGCGCGCCGAATCGGCGGACAAGCAGGAGCGGTTCAGCGCCTGGATCCAGGCCGAGGTCGCGACCTATCTGGCCGCGCTGGAGACGCCAACGCCCGCTTAGGGCGTCGGGCGGAAGGTCTTAGCGCAGCAGCAGCTTGCGACGGCCGTCGGGCCAGACTTCCCAGAGTTGATCGTTGATGCGCTGCACTTGGCTGGTGGTACGGCGCATGGCTGCAATGCTGGCCCGCAGGGCCTGGCCGCTGGCGGTGTCGACGAAATTTCCGGCGCCGGTGCTCTCGGCCGTGGCGCGATCCATAGCTACAGTGTTCATTGACGCCTCCCAGAGCTCGGCTAAAGACGGCGAAAGTGCCGTAGCCCAAGGACCGGCCGTCACGGGCAAGATTCCGCGCCCCCGGCAGCAGCCGTTCAAGCTGTGATCCACGTCCTACGGGCGCTGTGGCCTGTTGAGCGAATTTGCGCAAATGCCGCTTTCTGTACGGATATACAGATTAGTCCTTGCGCTGCCCGCAGGCGCTTTGCATCCTGTGGCGATTCCCCTCCTGTGACGCCCGCCATGCAGCTGTATCTCTGCGAAAAACCCTCCCAGGCCAAGGACATCGCCCGTGTCCTCGGCGCTACCCGTCGCGGCGAGGGCTGCCTGCAGGGGCAGGGTGTGACCGTCACCTGGTGCATCGGCCACCTGCTGGAAACGGCGCCACCGGACGCCTATGACGCGCGCTACAAGCGCTGGTCGCTGGACGACCTGCCGATCATCCCCGAGCAGTGGAAGTTGCAGGTCAAGAAGACCACCGGCAGCCAGTTCAAGGCGGTCAAGCGCCTGCTCGGCGAGGCCAGTGAGCTGGTGATCGCCACCGACGCCGATCGCGAAGGCGAGATGATCGCCCGCGAGCTGGTGGAGCATTGCCGCTATCGGGGGCCGATTCGCCGGCTATGGTTGTCGGCGCTGGACGACGTCTCCATCCGCCGCGCCCTGGCCGCGCTCAAGCCCGGTGCCGAGACCTACGGGCTCTACCAGTCCGCCCTGGGGCGCTCGCGCGCCGACTGGTTGATCGGC
This sequence comes from Pseudomonas sp. BAV 4579, assembly GCF_009765395.1. Classification (NCBI taxonomy): domain Bacteria; kingdom Pseudomonadati; phylum Pseudomonadota; class Gammaproteobacteria; order Pseudomonadales; family Pseudomonadaceae; genus Pseudomonas; species Pseudomonas sp. BAV 4579. The sequence goes on from NZ_WHOV01000017.1 coordinate 27,123, forward strand.
ATGAACATGAGTCGGCTGTTCACCCTGCTGGGGCGTCGCTCCGGCTACCAGGGCGTGCTCTCGGTCGGGCGGGTGCAGACGCCGACCCTGCGCCTGGTGGTGGACCGCGATCGCGCCATCGCCGCCTTCGTGCCGGTGCCCTTCTGGACCGTGGAGGCAACCCTGGACGCCGCGGGCAGTCGCTTCCAGGCCCAATGGCAGCCGCCGGAGAGCGTTTGCGACGACCAGGGGCGCTGCCTCAAGCCCGAGGTGGCCCAGGCCGCGGCGCGGGCCATCGAGGCGGCCGGGCAGGCGCGGCTGGTCAAGCTCAAGACCGAGCGCATCCGCGAGGCGGCGCCCTTGCCCTTCGATCTGGGCACCCTGCAGGAGGTCTGCTCCAAACGTTTCAATCTCGGCGCCCAGCAGACCCTGGACGTGGCCCAGGCGCTCTACGAGAAGTACAAGCTGATCACCTATCCGCGCAGCGATTGCGGCTTCCTGCCGCTGTCCCAGCATGCCGAGGCGCCGGCGCTACTGGCCGCCTTGCTGAGCGCTGATAGCGGCCTCGCCCCCCTGCGCGACCATCTGGACGCCAGTCGCCGCTCACGGGCCTGGAATGATGCCAAGGTCAGCGCCCACCACGGCATCATCCCGACCCAGGTGACCCGCGACCTGGGGCGTTTGAGTCCGCAGGAGCGCAATGTCTATGGCCTGATCCGCGCCCGCTACCTGGCGCAGTTCCTGCCGCCGCACGAATTCGATCGTACCCAGGCCGACTTCGAGGCGGGCGGCGAACGCCTGCGGGCCACCGGCAAGCGGCTGGTGGAAGCGGGCTGGCGTCGCGCCCTGCCCGAGTCGCTCACGCCGCCCAAGGGCCGCGAGGCGCCGCCGCCCCAGGCGCTGCCCGAGTTGCGCGAGGGTGAGTGCTGTCCGGTGGTGGAGGTGCGCTGCAAGGATCAGCTGACCCAGCCGCCCAAGCCCTTCACCGAGGGCGATCTGATCAAGGCGATGAAGAACGTCGCCAAGCTGGTGGAGGATCCGGCGCTCAAGCAGAAGCTCAAGGACACCACCGGCATCGGCACCGAGGCGACCCGCGCCAGCATCATCCAGGGCCTGTTGGACCGCGGCTACCTGGTCAAGCAGGGCAAGGCCCTGGCGGCGACGCCGGCGGCCTTCGGGCTGATCGACGCCGTGCCCCGGGCCATCGCCGATCCGGGCACCACGGCGCTCTGGGAGCAGGCGCTGGATCGGGTGCAGGAAGGCGAATTGAGCCTGGCCGAATTCGTCACCAAGCAGTCGGCCTGGATGGGCAGGCAGGTGGAGCGCTGTCTTGGCCTGACCCTGACCATCAGCGGTCCGCCGCCGGCGGGCAAGGGTGCGCCCTGGAAGAAGAAGCGGCGTACGGGCGGGACCAAGGCCAAAGCCAAGCCGGGTGGCGCACCGCCGCGCGCGCGCAAGCCCAAGGTCAAGCCTGGCTGAGGGCGGTGTGCAGGCGTTCGAGGACGGCGGCGGACTGGGTCTGGAGGTCGTGATTCCAGAAGCGCAGGATCTGGAAGCCCCGGGCCTCCAGCCAGGCGTCGCGCTCACAGTCGTTTGCGCTGCCTTGATGCTGCCCGCCATCCAACTCGATCACCAGCCGTGCTTCCAGGCAGACGAAGTCGAGGATGTAGCGGCCATAGGGATGCTGACGGCGGAATTTGTGGCCCTGTAGACGCTTGCCGCGCAGGTGCTGCCAGAGCAGGCGCTCGGCATCGGTCTGGCCCCGGCGCAGGGCGCGGGCATGGGTGATGAGGGGCATGGGAATCCTTTCCCTGGGTGTCTTGGTGTCGGGTTTACCCTCACCCCAGCCCTCTCCCGGAGGGAGAGGGGGAGGTACGGAGCGAGAGGTTATCTGGGGAGTATCGCCTGGAGCTTTGAAGTTGACCAGGCTCTGGCACACGGGTTTTCGAGAGCGTTGAGCTGAGGAAGTTGGCGCGGCTCAGCTACCTGATACTTTGGCGAAAGCATTGCCCTCACCCCGGCCTTCTTCCGAAGGGAAAGGGGTAATACGGAGCGGTGAGTAGTCCTGCTGAAAGACAGTCAAGACCGCTATCGCATTAGCACTGAAAACAGCTTCAGGATGCATATCTGGCGGAAGAGCCCGCTACCGCTCCAGACCGCCCCCTCTCACTCGGGGAGAGGGTTGGGGTGAGGGCAGCAGGACCGGACGTCTCGAATCGCTATCGCAGTAACAAGGGAACGCCACAGAGTCTCATGTCTGGAGGAGAAGCCCTTCACCGCTCCAGACCGCCCCCTCTCCCTGGGGGAGAGGATTGAGGTGAGGGCGCCAGGACCGGGCGTCGGGGATCGCTATCGCAGTAACACTGGACAACCTTGAGGCTCATGTCTGGAGGAGAAGCCCTGCACCGCTCCAGACCACCCCCTCTCCCTGGGGGAGAGGGTTGGGGTGAGGGCGCAAGGCCCCGTGCCCGCGTCTTATTTCTTCTCGAACGCCGCCGCAGCAGTGGCATAGGCCGCTTCGTGATAGTCGAATTCGGCGGACTGGACCAGCAGGGTTTCCTCGTCCTCGGTGAAGGCGATCACCGGGCGATAGGAGAGGCCGTCGGCCTTGATTTCGGCTTCGTCGATGAGCTTGGAGAGATCGAAGGCGAAGTCGCCGCAGATGGCCTTGGCCTGGGCGTCGGTGATGCCGTGTTTCTTCAGGGCATCGCGCAGCAGGCTGCTCCACTGGTATTGAAACTGGATACCCAGTTTGGCGTAGCTGGGACCGTAGTCGATTTCCATGAGTGTGTAACCGGGGCTTGGGAGGAGGGGGCGAACTCGCCACAGCGGCCAGCGAAATGACCGTTGTGAGCGCTGCCGGTGGCACTACGATGGCGTGCCCCAAAGCCCAGGCAAAGGGGTGCGGGCCGGACGGCCAAATCTAATGACCGAGAGGCCCGCACCCAGGGACGAGCGGTTATTCGTGGACGATGCGCGAGTGATCGCGGGTGTCCTTCATGAAGACGTAGACCAGCAGCGAGCAGGCGATGCAGCCGGTCACGTACCAGTAGTAGCCGCTCTCCATGCCGATGCTCTTGAACCACAGCGCCAGGTATTCGGCGGTGCCGCCGAAGATGGACACGGTCAGGGCATAGGGCAGGCCGACGCCCAGGGCGCGAATCTCGGTGGGGAACAGCTCGGCCTTCACCACGGCGTTGATCGAGGTGTAGAAGCTGACGATCACCAGCGCCACCATGATCAGGCCAAAGGCGCCCCACCAGGAGGTGACGCTACCCAGGGCGGTCAGGATCGGATAGGTGAACAGGGTGCCGAGCACGCCGAAGGCGATCAGCACCGGACGCCGGCCGACACGATCGGAGAGGGCGCCGACAACGGGCTGCAGCAGCATGAACAGGAACAGCGTCGCCGCCGAGATGGAGGTGGCGTCGGTCTTGCTCATGCCCACCGAGTTGACCAGGTACTTCTGCATGTAGGTGGTGTAGGTGTAGAAGGCCAGGGTGCCACCCATGGTCAGGCCGACCACGGTGAGGAATTCCTTGGGATGGCGCGCCAGGGTGCGCATCAGGGATTCCTTGGGCTTCTCGGCCTTCTTGAAGGAGCTGGTCTCTTCCATGCCGCGGCGCAGATAGAGCGCGGTCACGGCGCAGGCGGCGCCGATCAGGAAGGGAATGCGCCAGCCCCAGCTTTCCAGCTGTTCGACGGTCAGGGTCTGTTGCAGCACGATCAGGGTGGCCAGGGCCAGCAGCTGGCCGGAGATCAGGGTGACGTACTGGAAGCTGGAGTAGAAGCCACGGCTTTCCTTGGTCGCCATCTCGCTCAGGTAGGTGGCGGAGGTGCCGTATTCACCGCCGACCGAGAGGCCCTGCAGCAGCCGCGCCAGCACCAGCATGATGGGGGCGGCGACGCCGATGGTGGTGTAGCTGGGGGTGAGGGCGATGATCAAGGAGCCGGCGCACATCATGATCACCGAGACCATCAGCGCGGACTTGCGGCCGGCCTTGTCGGCATAGAGGCCCATCAGCCAGCCGCCGATGGGGCGCATGAGAAAGCCCACGGCAAAGATGGCGGCGACGTTGAGCAGCTGGGCGGTCTGGTCGCCCTTGGGAAAGAAGGCCTTGGCGAAATACAGCGAGAAGGCGGCGTAGACGTACCAGTCGTACCATTCGACCAGGTTGCCGACGGAACCGCTGAAGATGGACTTGATGCGCTGCGAGGTGGTCTTGGGCGCGGTCTGGCCGGCCGCGAGGGTAGCGGGGCTATCCACAGGGTGTTCCTCTTGTCGTTGTTATTAGGGCGCTCGGGGCGTCGACAAGGGTTATAGCAGGGCGCGTGCCAGGTCGCGAAGCCGCGTCCTGACTGGGTTTTGCCGGGACGGATCGGCGAAAGATCGCCGAAAGCCGGTGGGCAATGAGCGGATTTCCGCCGATGGCACCTCAATCCTCGTCGCGGAAGTCGGCGCGCACTAGGCCATGGCGCTGCATCTTCTCGTTGAGGGTGCGCCGCGGCAGTTGCAACTCGTCCATCACCGCCTTGATCTCGCCGCCGTGGCGGGCCAGGGCGGCGCGCAGGCACTGGGCCTCGAAGGCTTCCAGCTGATCGGCCAGGGAATGGCCCTGGGCCGCGGCCGGCGTGCCCAGGCCGAGCACCTCGCGTTCGGCGGCGTTGGCCAGTTCCCGGACGTTGCCCGGCCAGCCGTGACCCAGCAGCTGGGCCAGGCGCGCCGCGCCGGGCGGGATGACCGGGCGCCCCAGGCGGGCGCCGGCCTCGGCGAGGAAGTGATCGAACAGCAGCGGGATGTCTTCGCGTCGCGCCCGCAGCGGCGGCAGGTGCAGTTCGGCGACATTGAGGCGATAGGCCAGGTCTTCGCGAAAGCGCCCGGCGCGCGCCTCTTCCAGCAGGTCCGGCTTGGTCGCGGCGACGATGCGCAGATCCAGGGCGATGCTCTGGTTGGAGCCGAGGCGCTCCAGCCGCTGCTCCTGCAGCACCCGCAAGAGCTTGACCTGCTGCGCCAGGGGCATGCTCTCAATCTCGTCGAGAAACAGGGTGCCGCCGTTGGCGTATTCCAGCTTGCCGATGCGCTTGCCCTGGGCGCCGGTGAAGGCGCCGCTCTCGTGGCCGAACAATTCGCTCTCGAACAGCTGCTCGGGGATGGCCGCGCAATTGAGCGCGACGAAGGCGTTGCCGGCCCGGGGACCGAAGTCGTGCAGGCAACGGGCGACCAGTTCCTTGCCGCTGCCGGTCTCGCCGCGCAAGAGCACGTTGACCGGGGTCGGTGCCAGGTCGAGGATCTGCTGGCGCAGGCGAACGATGCCGGGCGAGACGCCGAGCAGCCGACGGGCGAGGGCGCTCTGGTCGTCGACCCGGCGGTGCAGCTGGCGGTTCTCCAGCACCAGCCGGCGCTTTTCCAGGGCGCGGCCGAGATCGCCGAGCAGGGCCTCGGGGCTGAAGGGCTTTTCCAGGAAATCGTAGGCGCCCTGACGCATGGCGCTGACCGCCAGGGCGACGTCGCCGTGGGCGGTGAGCAGGATCACCGGCAGGTCGGGATCCAGCGCCTGCAGCCGGTCCAGCAGGGCCAGGCCGTCCATGCCGGGCATGCGCACGTCGCTGACCACCACGCCGGCGAAATCCGGCGTCACGGCCGCCAGGCAGTCCTCGGCGCGGGCGAACAGCCGCACCTGATGCCCCGACAGCTCCAGCCACTGGCGCACCGCTTCGCGGATGCTGGCTTCGTCGTCGACCAGATAGACCTGGGCTTGCATAGGGCGTCCTCTCGCGGCCGGTGCGCCGCTACCTTGCCCTAAGGCTGGCGTGTGGTCGAGTCCCTAGCCGGGGCTTGGCAGCACCGGCAGACCCAGACGGGCGCAGGCGCCGCCTTCGGGACGATTGCCCAGTTCGATGCGTCCGCCCAGGTGCTGGGCGACGGTCTGGACGATGGACAACCCCAGGCCGGCGCCGTTGGCCGCGCCGCTGCTGTAGAAGCGTTCGAACAGCCGCGGCAGGATCTCCACTGGAATGCCGGGGCCCTGGTCGAGGATCTGGATCTCGGCCCAGCCGGCGGTGATCTCCAGCCGCACGCGGATCTCGCCGTCGGGGGGCGAGACATTGACCGCGTTGGTCAGCAGATTCTGCAGGGCGATGCCCAGCATGGCACTGTCGCCATGGACCTGTGCCTGGCTGGCTTCGGCGTCGAGGCTGAGGTCCAGGCCCTTGTCGAGAATCCAGGGGCCCAGTTCTTCCAGGGTGGCGCTGAGGGCGGTGCGCAGGTCGAAGCGCTGCTCGGCGCTCCAGCTCGGCCGGGGTTCCAGCCGGGCCAGGATCAGCAGCTGATTGACCACCCGGGTCAGGCGATCGGTGCCGCTGACGACAAATTTCAGCGCCTCGTCGCGGGCGGCCGCGGTCTGCGCGGACAGGGCGTTCTGCGCATGCAGGCGCAGCACCGCCAGGGGCGTGCGCAATTCATGGGCGGCGTCGGCGATGAAGCGGCGTTCGCGCTGCAGCAGTTGTTCGATCTGCAGCAGCAGGCGATTGAGCGCGGCCTGCATGGGTTCCAGTTCGCGCGGCAGCGGATCGAGCTGCAGCGGTTGCAGGGACTCCGGATCGCGGTGGCGGATCAGCCCGGCCATGCGCCGCAGTGGCCGCAGGCCCCAGCCGATGGCCAGCCAGGCCAGCAGCGACAGCAGCACCAGGCCGATCAGGTGCGGGGTGAGGGTATGGCGCAGGATGCGGCGGACCAGATCGGCGCGGACTTCTTCGCGCTCGCCGACCCAGAGCATCAGGTCGTGCTCGGGGTCGGGCAGCAGAAAGCCATACCAGGCCTCGCCCTCCAGGGTCTGCTCGGTGAAACCCGGGGTCGTCGGCATGATGAAGAGGGGCGCGCTGGGCGAGCGCATCAGGGGGTCGCCACGCGCGTTCCAGGCCTGGAAGGCCATCTTGGCCTCGTATCTGTGGCCATAGGGACTGTCGGTGGCTTCGGCCAGGGCCTGGGTGACACTGGCGTGCAGCGCCAGACGGCCTTCGCCGCGGGGTGCGGCGCGCAGCATGCCCTGCAGGATGCGCGCGCTCTGGGCCAGCTGGGCATCGTAGATCTCGCCGATCTCGCGCTGGCTGTCGTGAACGTTGGTCAGGGCGATCAGCAGGGTGCCGATCAGCAGCAGCGAAAGCACCAGGCCGACGGTGCGGCGGCGGATGGAGGTCATGGGCACTCGAGGCGGTAACCGATGCCCCTGACCGTGCGGATCAGGTCGGCGCGCAACTTCTTGCGCAGGTTGTAGATGTGGACTTCCAGGGTGTTGCTTTCCACCCCCTCGTCCCAGCCGTAGAGCAGCCCCATGAGGCGATCGCGACTGAAGATCTTGCCCGGATTGGCCAGCAATTCGTGCAGCAGCTGGTATTCGCGCGGGGTGAGGTTGACCGGCTGACCGTCGAAGGTGACCCGGCGGGTGGCCGGGTCGAGGGCGATGCCGCCACCTTCGAGCTGGATCTGCGAGGGGCCGTTGCGCCGCCGCAGGAGGGCGCGCAGGCGGGCCTTGAGTTCCTTGATGTCGAAGGGCTTGACCAGGTAGTCGTCGGCACCGGCGTCGAGGCCGGCGACCCGGTCTTCGGTGTCGTCGCGGGCGGTGAGGATCAGTACCGGGGTGGTCAGGCCGTTGGCGCGGCTCTGGCGCAGCACCTGGGATGCCGTCCAGGCGCGGCAGGCCGAGATCCAGCACCACCAGGTCGAAGCCCTCTTCGCGCAGGGCGTGGACGGCGCTTTCGCCGTCCTTGAGCCAATCCAGGGTATAGCCCTCTTCCCGCAGACTGGTGCGGATGCCCTCGCCGAGGTCGGGATCGTCTTCGATCAGCAGCACGCGCATGGGGGCCTCGTCACTTCAGCTTCTGGTCGACGTCCTTGAGCAGCGCGGCGATCTCGCCCCGCCGTCCCTGATCGGCCAGTTCGCGTCCGGGCCGGGGCGCGGCCTGCTGCGCCTTGAGCAGGGCGGCGCGGGCTTCGGCATAGCGCTTCTGGCGGTACAGGTGGTCGCCCCAGAAGTATAGGGTATCGATACCGTTGGGGTTGAGGGCGAGGGCCTGCTGAAGCAGACGATCGGCTTCGCTGGCGTCACCGAAGGCGATCGGCCAGCCGGGAACTCGGTCGTAGAGGGTGGCGAGACTGGTGTAGGCGGACCCCTGCAGCGCCGTGGGATCGAGCTTGAGCGCCTGTTCCAGGTCGGTGCGGGCTTCCTTGACCTTGCTCAGCGCACCCAACCCGCCCTGGGCGCCGGCCCAGCTGCTGAGCACGATGCCCTGCCAGATCAGCGCCGGGGCCGACTGGGGGGCGGCCTGGGTGAAGGCGCGCGCCTCGCCGGCCAGCTGTTCGAAGGCGGCAGGCTTTTCGGTACCGGGCAGGCGGTACTGGATCTCGGCCCAGCGCTGCTGGATCTGCGCCAGGCGCTGGCCATCGTCGGCCAGGGCGAGGGGGCTGGCGAGCAGGGCGGCGAGCAGCAGGCCGAGGGCCTTGCGTGGGGACGTCATGGGTGTTTCTCCGGAGCGAAGGCGGGATCGATGAAGCGGCGGATCACCGGCAGCTGGCGGCGCAGGGCGCGATCCACCAGGCCGGGCAGCAGGCCGTTGAGGCGGACGAAGAGCTTTTCCGGCCAGCCGAGATAGAGCTCCTGGCGATCCTCGACCAGTGCGCGGATCACCGCCCCGGCGACCACGGCGGGCTCGTCCACCTGGCTCTTGAGCGCCTGGTTCACGGCCATGGCCGCCGGACTGTTCATCGCCGTGCGGGTGGCGCGGGGCGCCACGTAGAGCACCCGGATGCGGGTATCGGCCAGCTCCCGGCGCAGGGCCTGGGTGAAGCCGCGCAGGGCGAACTTGCTGGCGCAATAGGGCGCATAGCCGGGATAGCCGATGGAACCCAGGGTGGAGCCGACATGGGCGATCACCGCCCGTGGCTGGCGGCGCAGCAGCGGCAGCAGCAGGCGGGTCAGCTGGATGGCCGCGCCGATGTTGATCGCCAGCAGGTTGTCGATGGCATCTTCGTCGAGGGCTTCGAGCAGGGCGAAGCTGTTGCTGCCGGCGGCGTTGAGCAGCACGTTGACGCCCTGGCCGCGACTGGCCTCGGCCAGCACCGCCTGGCGATCGGCGCGGCGGGTGAGGTCGGCGTCGAGCAGGCGCAGCCGGCCGCCCAGGCGCTCGGCCAGGGGTAGCAGGGCACGGGTGTCACGGGCCACCGCCAGCACCTGGGCGCCGCCGGCGCAGAGCTGTTCCACCAGCGGCAGGCCGATGCCGCCGCTGGCCCCGGTCAGCAGGATGCGGCAGTCAGGCAGCTGCATGGCGCTGCTCCGCTTGCTGCCCGGCGCCGGGCAGGGCGCGGAACATGTCGGCATAGAGGCGATAGACCACCTTGGACACGCGGATCACCGCGGCCTGGTCGGCCGGATCGTCCAGGCGATCCATCAGCTGGCGATAGGTCGCCATGTGCTCCTGGTCGAGGCTGCCGTGGGAATCCAGGTAGCTGAAGGCGGTGGCCGGCAGGCCCAGCTGGCCACGGATGGCGCCGGCCGCCTGGGTGGCCAGGGCGATGCTGGTGCCTTCGAGCACATTGACCATGCCGAACAGGCCGACCGGGTTGTCGCGGGCGATGAAGTCGTAGAGATAGGCCACCATCAGCTCGATGGACAACTCGGGGTGGCTGGCGCGCACGGCCTCGGCGTCGCCGCCGCAGGCGGCGATGTCATTGAGGATCCACTGGTCGTGGCCGTATTCCTCCTCGATGTATTCGCAGACCGCGCCGCGCAGCCATTCCAGCCGCGCCGGCAGGCGGGCGCCGCAGGCCATCATCAGCGGCGCGGTGTGGCGGACGTGGTGATAGGCTTGGCCGAGAAAGGCGATATAGCTCTCCAGGGCGACGTCACCGCTCAGGGCGGCACGGATGATGGGCACCTCGAACAGCGCCTGGCGCTGCGCGGCGGTTTCGGCTTGCAGGGTGGCGAAGAAACTCATGGGTGTACCTCCAGAAGGTCCGAGAGCAGGGCCGCGTGGTGCGCCTGGATGGCGTCGCGGCGAAGGCGTCCGGTCGCGGTGAGCAGGCCGTTGGCGGGGGTGAAGGGTTCGGCGAGGCGGCGCCAGGCGCCGATGCGGGCGTAGTCGGGCAGGCGCTGGTTGAGGCAGGCGACCTGATCGGCGAGAAAGCTGTCGGGCAGGTCAGGCTGGCGCGGCCAGAGCAGCGCCACCAGGTGCCGGGCGCCTTCGCCCTGGACATAGGCCTGGGCGATGGGGCCGCCCTGAGTGAGTTCGGCCTCGATCCAGCCCGGGTCGACGTTGCGTCCCGAGGCCAGGCTGAACTGGTGTTTCTTGCGCCCGCGCAGATAGAGGTAGCCGTCGGCGTCGAATTCGCCGAGATCGCCGGTGGCCACCTCGTCGGTGGCGCTGCCGGGCTCGCCCAGGTAGCCGGCGAAATCGACGCCGCCGACCAGCACCTCGCCGTCGGCGGCCAGGCGCAGGCGGACGTGGGGCAAGGGCTGGCCGACGCTGCCCGGGCGGTTGGCGTCAGGGCGATTGAGGGCCACCACCGAGGCGCATTCCGACAGGCCATAGCCCTGGAACACCGGCAGGCCCAGGGCGCTGGCGCGGGTCAGCAGCGCCGCGCTCAGCGGTGCCCCACCCACGGCGGCGAAGCGCAGCGGGTCCAGGCGGAGCAAGCCACGCTCGCCCAGTTCCACGAGTCCCTGCAACAGCTGCGGCATGAGGATCAGACTGTGCGGCTGGCGCTGCTGCAGGCAGGCGGCCAGCTGTGCCCAGTCGATGCCGGCGGAACCGCTGACGCCCTGGTCGTTGCCCTTGAGCACCACCTCGGCACCGGCCAGCAGGGCGGCATAGACCCCGAGAGTTTCCAGCAGGATGCCCAGCGACAGGAGCACCTGATGGCGCTGGGGCGTCAGCGGCCGGCTGGCGGCTTCCAGGCTGGCGGCCACCCGCAGCAGTTGCCCGGCCTTGAGGCAGACGCCCTTGGGCGTGCCGGTGGTGCCGGAGGTATAGGTGAGCTTGGCGGTGTCTGCCGGCAGCGGGGCCCGGGCCGCTGCCGGCCGCTGCCAGCCACTCTCGCCCGCGGTAAAGCCTGCCGCGGCCCATTCCGCGGTGCGCTCGGGGCGCCCCAGCAGGAGATCGGCGCCACAGTCGCGCAGGACGTGGGCGCGCTGCGCGGGACTGAAGAAGTCCGGCAGGGTCACGCAGGGCAGCCCGGCGCGCAGGGCGGCCAGGTCCCAGGCCAGCAATTCGGGGCCGTTGGGCAGGTCCAGCGCCAGCCGCTGGATCTCGTGCTCGCGCAGCCAGGCGGCGCGGGCGGTGATCTCCTGCAGCAGGCGGGCATAGCTCCAGGTCTCGTGACTGCCGGTCAGCGCCGGCCGCTCGCCGTGCCAGGCGTGACGTTCCAGGGTGGTGAAGAAATCGACGACGGAGCGGGCTTCAGGCGACATGGCAGTCTTCCTCGCCAAGGGTGGGAAGGCCCAGGCGGGCGAAGATGCCGGCCTGCAGCAACTGGTGATAGCCCTGGTGGATGTCGCCGGCGCAGACCTGGGGATCGTTGGCGTAGTAGGAGCCCCAGTTCTCGCCTTCGGCGCCCAGGCAGGCCGGATCGGCCGCGCCCAGTACCTGGGGCGCCAGACCGAGGCGATGAAAGCTGTTGATCAGGCGGGTGGGGCCGGTGAAGGTGACCCAGCGCCGGCCACTGCGGGCCAGCAGCCAGGTGGTGACGACGATCAGCAGGCGCGCCTGGCCAGGACCCAGTGCCGCCAGATTGCCGACCTCCACCACCTCCGCGCGATCGATCGGCCGGCCGAGCGCCGCCGCCACGTGGGTCTCCACCGGCTGCGGCAGATAGCGTTCGAGAAACAGCGGCTGATCGAGGGCGGGGCGGATGCCCACCGCCGCCTGCAGCTCGCCTTCGGCATCGCGCAGGGCGAGCAGCAGCGGCAGGAAGTGGCTGATGCGGGCGCCATGCTCCAGGGCGAAACGGGCGCCGATGAAGGCCTCGGTCGCCTGGCGACCAGGCGCCTCGAGCGGCTCCAGGCGGGCCAGCAGCGAACCGCTGCGGTCAGCCAGGGTAAAGCTGTACGGGGACTGCCAAGTCACGTCGAGCATCGCGACCTCTCCGGGGGAATACGAGGCGCAGTCTTGGCGGTCAAGCTGAAGGCAATCTGAAGCGCCGCTTCATCGCAGCTTCAGGTTGCCCGGCTAGGGTCGCGCTCTGTATCCCCTGGCGGAGCCCTGCCATGTCCGAAGAAGAGACCCTTGCTGCCGCTCCCGAGGAGTCGGCCGACAGTCACTGGCCACTGGTCCGGATCGTCGCCGGAGTCCTCGCCAGCGCCCTGCTCGGTGGCGTCGGCCTGCCGCTGCTGGATGCCACCCGCGGTCCCTGGGATGCGGCGACCCTGCTGGTGACCGGGCTGCTCGGCTGGGGCTTCGCCCTGCTGGTGACGCTTTGCGTGCGCTAGGCCGCTGACGCCGGCGCGGCCGGCAGCCGCAAGGCGAAGACCGCGCCCTCCACAGCGTTGCTGGCCGTCAGGCTGCCGCCCTGGGCCTGGACGATGGCCGAGGACACCGCCAGGCCCAGACCGAGGCCTTCGCCGACCGGCTTGGTGGTGAAGAAGGGGTCGAACACCTGGTCGAGGTGCTCGGTGGCGATGCCGCCGCCGTTGTCGGCCACCTCCAGCAACCAGTGTTCGCCCTCCAGCGCGAGGCTGACCCGGACCTGCGGTCGGGGTCGCTCCGCCACGGCGTCCAGGGCGTTGCGCAGCAGGTTGACCAGCACCTGCTCCAGGCGGATGGGATCGCCCAGCAGCCAGGCCGGACGCGGCAGCTCCAGGATCAGCTCCACGGCCAGCTCGGCGCGGCGCGCCTCCAGCAATTCCAGCGCCTGGTCCACCACCCGGGCCAGATCGACCCGTTCACGCAGGCCGGCGGGGGTCTTGCGCGCATAGGTCTTGAGATGGCCGGTGAGGCCGCTCATGCGGGTCAGCAGGCCATCGAGGCGCTCCAGGGCGGCACGGGCTTCGTCCAGCCGACCGTGATCCAGCAGCAGGCGCAGACTCGCCAGGTGCATGCGCTGGGCGGTGAGCGGCTGGTTGAGTTCATGCACCAGGGCCGCCGACATCTGCCCCAGGGCGGCCAGCTTGGCGGCCTGCACCAGGCCGTCCTGGGCGGTGCGGAGCTCCGCGGTGCGGGCCTCCACTAGTTGCTCCAGCTCCAGGCGACTGCGCTGGCGCAGGCGCTGCAGGCGGCGCCGTTGCGCCCACAGGAGACCCGCGCAGACCAGCAGCAGCCAGGCGCAGGCGGCGGCCAGCGCCGCGCCCGGGCCACCACCCTGCAGGTCGCGGGTGGGCCGCAGCAGGTGCAGGGTCCAGCCTTCGCTGGGCAGCGGCAGGCTGTCCCAGAGGTAGTCGGCGCTGCCCTCGGGCGCCTCGATGTGGGCCACCTGGCGCTGCTCGCCGAGCACTAGCTGCTGGCGATAGGGCAGGGGTTGCAGGGTGCGCCGGTCGTACTGGCGGGTGGTGGCCAGTTCGGCGCGCTCGGCCGGGGTCAGCTCGCGCAGCAGGCGATAGCGCCAGGCCGGGCGATTGGCGGCAAAGACCACGCCGCGCGCATCGCTCACCAGCAGCACCTCGGGATGCTCGCCCCAGCGGGCCTCGATGGCGGGGAATTCCAGCTTAACCACCACCGCGCCGAGAAAGCGTCCCTGGGCGTCCAGCACTGCATGGGAGAGGAAATAACCGGGAATGCCGGTGGTGACCCCCACGGCATAGAAGCGGCCGCTGCCGCCGGCGAGGGTCTCGCGAAAATAGGGCCGGAAACCGTAGTTGTGGCCGACGTAGCTGGTGGGCAGCCGCCAGTTGCTGGCGCCGATGGCCAGGCCGCTGCGATCCAGCAGCTCCAGGGTCGATGACTGGGCGGCCGTGTTCAGGCGCTCCAGCTTGAGATTGAGGCGCTCGGTGGCGGCGGCATCGGGCGGGGTGGTGAGCGCGGCGATCAGCTCCGGGTCCTGGGCCAGCACCGTTGGCAGGGCGCGAAAGCGGTCGATCAGGGTCTGCAGGCCGCTGGCATGCAGGCGCAGCTGTTCCTGGCCGAGCAGGCTGGCCTCGGCCAGGCTCGCCTGTTCGGCGCGATGCCAGGCCTGGCTGCCCAGCAGCAGGCAGCCGAGCAGGGCGAGCAGCAGGACCGGCAGCAGGCGCAGGGCTGGAGGCATGACAGGGGACCGTGACCGGGATGGCCGGACGATAGCACGGCGGGGAGGGGACGGCTCAGGCCGAGGCGGCGGTGCGCTGGGCGATCTGCTCGGGCTGGAAATCGCAGGTGAAGCAGCTGCCCTCGCCGGGCACGCTGTGGATGTCCAGGCCGCCACGATGGCGGATCAGCACGTGCTTGACGATGGCCAGGCCCAGGCCCGTCCCGCCGGTACTGGAAGCGCGGCTGGCGTCGAGGCGATAGAAGCGCTCGGTCAGGCGCGGCAGGTGGCGGGCGTCGATGCCGGGGCCGTTGTCTTGCACCGCGACGTGGGCGCCCTCGGCGTCCTGCCAGGCGCGCACCCGCACCTCGCCGCCCCCGGGGCTGTACTTGACGGCATTGAACACCAGGTTGGAAAAGCAGCTGCGCAATTCGGTCTCGCTGCCCAGCAGCGCCAGGCCCGGTTCGCATTCCAGGCTCAGCCGATGGCCCACGGCGCCGGACAGGGCGCGACCATCCTGCAGGATGGAGGCGAGCAGCGGCTCCAGCGTCACCGGGCGATTGTCGGCGGGATAGTCGGTGGCTTCCAGGCGCGCCAGCAGCAGCAGGTCGTCGATGGTGTGCTGCATGCGTCCGGCCTGCTGCTGCATCTGCCCCAGCGCCCGCCGCCAGCGCGGAGTGGCGTGGTCGGCATTGTCCAGCAGGGTCTCCAGATAGCCGGTGATGACCGTCAGCGGGGTGCGCAACTCATGGGAGACGTTGGCGACGAAATCCTTGCGCATCTGTTCCAGCTGGTGGAGACGGGTCACGTCGCGCACCAGCAGCAGCCGATCGCCTTCGCCGAAGCGGGTGACCAGGATGTGCAGGTATTCATCGTCGTTGAGCGGCGAGGCCAGTTCCAGCGGCTCGCCGTAGTCGCCGCCGAGAAAGTAGTCGGAAAAGCGCGGATGGCGCACCAGGTTGGTGATGGGCTGGCCGAGATCCTGCGGCTGGCGCAGGCCGAGCAGGGTTTCCGCGGCGCGATTCCACCACTCCAGGTTGCCGTGGCGATCCACCAGGATGATGGCGTCGCGCAGGGCCTCGGTGGAGGCCTGGGCGCGGCCGATGACGGCGAGCAATTCCTCGCGCTGACGCTGTTCGTGGCGCTGGCGGCGATAGAGCCGGTCGAACACCTCGCCCCATAGCCCCTCGGCTTCCGGCGGCGCGCCCGGGGCCTCGCTCAGCAGCCAGGCGTGCAGGCGCAGCAGGTGCCTGAGGGTGACCGCCAGATAGACCGCCAGTCCCAGGGCCACCGCCAGGCCGACATGCCCGAAGGGCCAGCCGGCCAGGGCGCAGCCGGCGACCACGGTCGCCAGCTGGGTGGCCAGACGGGAGCGCCAGTTGATGTTCACGGCGGCGGTGATCCCGCGTCAGAGTTTGGTGGAAAAGCGATACCCGGTGCCGCGCACCGTCTGTACCAGGTTCTCGTAGGTCTCGCCGAGGGCCTTGCGCAGGCGGCGGATGTGCACGTCCACGGTGCGCTCCTCGACATAGACGTTGCCGCCCCAGACCTGATCGAGCAACTGGCCGCGGGTGTAGGCGCGTTCCTGGTGGGTCATGAAGAACTGCAGCAGCCGGTACTCGGTGGGGCCCATCTCGGCGGGGGCGCCGTCGATGGTCACCCGGTGGCTGATCGGATCGAGGATCAGGCCGTTGACCTCCAGCGGACCGTCGCTCTCCATGTGGCCGGTGCGGCGCAGCACGGCTTTCAGGCGCGCCACCAGTTCGCGGGGCGAGAAGGGCTTGGTGATGTAGTCGTCGGCGCCGGTTTCCAGCCCCTGGACCTTGTTGTCCTCGTCGCCCTTGGCCGTGAGCATGATGATGGGGATGGCGTCGGTCAGCTCGTCGCGCTTGAGGCGGCGGGCCAGTTCCAGGCCGGAGGTGCCGGGCAGCATCCAGTCGAGCAGGATGAGATCGGGCTTGCGATCGACGATCAGGGCGTGGGCGTCCTTGCTGTTGTCCGCCTCCAGGCATTCATAGCCCGCCATTTCCAGGGCCACGGCGATCATCTCGCGAATGGGCGCCTCATCGTCGACGATCAGGATGGATTTACCCGTCATGGAGCGCTCTGCCTCTCGAGTCCTTGCAATGTGCCGTGCATTAGATAGCGCCAATATTGCAGCTATGTGACAAGGCTGTCATATCTAACGTTTATCCCACAATATGGGATGACGTATCACATATTGAGATTTGCCCGAGAGGCTTCTAGAGTGAAGGCCATGAACGACAACAATTCCAACAAGGGCGAAGCGCCCAGCGGGGCCCAGGCACTGTTTCGCGGCCTGGCCGTGCTCGAAGCCGTGGCCGCCGGGGCCGACAGCCTGGCCCAGGTCGGCGCCGCCATCGGCTGCACCCGCAGCACCACCCATCGGCTGGTCGCCGCCCTGACCCAGGCCGGCTATCTGCGCCATGACGGCGGGCGGCTGATCCTGGGCAGCCATCTCATCGCCCTCGGCTACCAGGCCCGCGAGCAACTGCCGCTGACCGGTGTGGCCCGGCCCCATCTGCAGCGCCTGGCCCAGCACTGTGGCGACACCGTGCACCTCGGCGTGCGTGAAGGCGGCGACGTGCTCTATCTCGACAAGCTGCCGGGCAGCCGGGGGCTGGAGATGAGATCCCGGGTCGGCCTGCGCATGCCGCTGGCGCTGACCGGGGTCGGCAAGGCGCTGATGCTCGATCTCGCCGAGGGCGAATGGGAAGCCCTCTACGGCGAAGGCGTGGCCCGGCGGACCGGTCAGCCCGGCCTGCGCGAGGACTTCCTGCCCTGGGCGGACTATTGCGTGCGGCTGCGGCGCCACGCCGCCGAGGGCTATGCCCTGGATCTGGAAGAGAACGAACTGGGCATCCGCTGCGTGGCCGCACCCATCCGTGGCGCCGACGGCGCCATCGTCGCGGCCCTGAGCGTCGCCAGTGCCATCCCCTACATGCCCGAGGCGCGGCTGCATGAACTGCAGCCCGAGGTCACTGCCTGCGCCCGGGCCATTTCCCGCGAACTCGGCTGGAGTCCCGCATGACCGCCACCCCGCACCTCATCGGCCTCGACTGGGGCACCTCGTCCCTGCGGGCCCAGCTGTTCGACGCCCAGGGCGCCGTGCTGGAAACCCGCAGCCGCCCCTGGGGCATCATGCATGTGCCGGATGGCGACTTCGCCGCGGCTTATCGCACCCTGGTGGGCGACTGGCGCGAGGCCCAGCCGGACCTGCCCGCCATCGCCTGTGGCATGGTCGGCAGCCGCGGCGGCTGGCGCGAGGTGCCCTATGCCGACTGCCCGGCCGACGTCCACAGCCTGGCCGCCGGCCTGCTGCGCCTGGACACCGGTTGCGGCGCGCTTCATCTGGTCCCCGGGGTAATGCAGCGCGGCGCCTTGCCCAACGTCCTGCGCGGCGAGGAAACCCAGGTGTTCGGCGCCCTTGAACTGGAGCCGGACCTGGCCGCCGAAGCCCTGCTGGTATTGCCCGGTACCCACAGCAAGTGGGTGCGGGTGCGTGACGGTCGCCTGACCGACTTCGCCACCTACATGACCGGCGAGCTGTTCGCCGTCCTGCGCGAGCATTCCATCCTCGGGCGTCCGGCTGCCGAAGCCGGTCCCGAGGCCAGCGCCGAAGCCTTCCGCCTGGGGCTGGTCACCGCCCGCGATGCCGGAGCCGAGGGCCTGTTCGGCCGGCTCTTCACCGCTCGCAGCCGGGTGCTGGCCGGCGAACTGGGCGCGGCGCACAGCCTCGACTACCTGTCCGGCCTGCTGATCGGCGAAGAGCTGCGCAGCCAGGTCGCCGCCCTTGCTGGCGCCCCCTGTCCACCCCTGGTGCTGATCGGCGACGCGCCGCTCTGCCAGCGCTATCGCGACGCCCTGGCGCTGTTCGATATCCACCAGGTCCGCCTGCTGGAGCAGGCCACCCGGGCCGGGCTCTGGCGCCTGGCCCAGGCCGCCGGCCTGCTCCCCACCTCTGGAGGCTCCCATGCTTGAACCCTATCTCAAGGACCTGCCGCTGATCGCCATCCTGCGCGGCGTCACCCCGGACGAGATCGTCGCGGTCGGCCGTGCCCTGTACGACGCCGGCTTTCGCGTCATCGAGATCCCGCTCAACTCGCCGCAGCCCTTCGAGAGCATCCGCCGACTGACCGCCGAGCTGGGCGAAAGCTGCCTGATCGGCGCCGGCACCGTGCTCACCGAGGCCCAGGTGGCCGAGGTGGCCGCCGCCGGTGGTCGGCTGATCGTCTCGCCCAACGCCAACCTGACGGTGATCCGTGCCAGCAAGGCTGCCGGCCTGGTCAGTGCCCCGGGCGTGGCCACCCCCTCGGAAGGCTTCGCCGCCCTCGACGCCGGCGCCGACAGCCTCAAGCTGTTTCCCGCCGAGCAACTCGGCCCGGCGGTGGTCAAGGCCTGGCGCGCGGTGTTTCCCAAGGCGCTGGCGCTCTTGCCGGTGGGCGGCATCACTCCGGACAACATGGGCCCCTACGTGGCTGCCGGCGCCAACGGCTTCGGCCTCGGCTCGGCGCTGTACAAGCCGGGCCTGAGCGCCGCTCAGGTCAGCGCCAACGCCCAGGCCTTCGCGGCGGGGTGGCGAGTAGCCAAAGGTTCCTGATTATCGCGGCCATGGCGGTTCGCCGTCGCGACCGCTCCTACAGGTGTCCGGTACCTCCCTGTAGGAGCGGCCCATGGCCGCGATCCCCCCTCGATCCCAATAATTACAGTCGAGATTCCCACACCATGAAGATCACCAAACTCACCACCTATGTCGTCCCGCCGCGCTGGTGCTTTCTCAAGATCGAGACCGACGAGGGCGTCCACGGCTGGGGCGAACCCGTGCTGGAAGGCCGCGCCCACAGCGTGGCGGCGGCGGTCGAGGAACTGGCCGACTACCTGATCGGCAAGGACCCGCGCAACATCGAAGACCACTGGACGGTGCTTTACCGCGGCGGCTTCTATCGCGGCGGCGGCATCCACATGAGCGCCCTGGCCGGCATCGACCAGGCCTTGTGGGACATCAAGGGCAAGGCCCTGGGCGTCCCGGTGCACGAATTGCTCGGCGGCCAGGTGCGCGACAGCATCCGCGTCTATTCCTGGATCGGCGGCGACCGCCCGGCGGAGACCGCGGCCCAGGCCCTGGAGCGCCAGGCCAAGGGCTTCACCGCGATCAAGATGAACGCCAGCGAAGAGATGCAGTTCGTCGACACCTACGACAAGGTCGACCAGGTGATCGCCAACGTCGCCGCCATCCGCGACGCCTGCGGTCCGCACTTCGGCATCGGCGTGGACTTCCATGGCCGGGTGCACAAGCCCATGGCCAAGGTACTGGTGAAGGAACTGGAACAGTTCCGCCTGATGTTCATCGAGGAGCCGGTGCTCAGCGAGCACCACGAGGCGCTCAAGGAGATCGCCCTGATGAGCAACACGCCCATCGCCCTGGGCGAGCGGCTGTACTCGCGCTGGGACTTCAAGCGCATCCTCCAGGAAGGCTACGTCGACATCCTGCAGCCCGATCCGTCCCATGCCGGCGGCATCACCGAGACACGCAAGATCGCCAACATGGCCGAGGCCTATGACGTGGCCATCGCCCTGCATTGCCCCCTTGGCCCCATCGCCCTAGCGGTCAATCTGCAGCTGGACGCCAACTGCTACAACGCCTTCATCCAGGAGCAGAGCCTGGGCATCCACTACAACCAAGGCAACGACCTGCTGGACTACATCAAGAATCCCGAGGTCTTCGACTACGCCGATGGCCACGTGAAGATCCCCCAGGGACCGGGGCTGGGCGTCGAGGTCAACGAGGAATTCGTCAAGGAACAGGCCGCCATCGGCCATCGCTG
Source organism: Pseudomonas sp. BAV 4579 (assembly GCF_009765395.1). Lineage (NCBI taxonomy): Bacteria > Pseudomonadati > Pseudomonadota > Gammaproteobacteria > Pseudomonadales > Pseudomonadaceae > Pseudomonas > Pseudomonas sp. BAV 4579. The sequence continues at coordinate 47,154 of NZ_WHOV01000017.1, forward strand.
GCGCAATCCGATCTGGCGGCATAAGGACGGCAGTTTCGCCGAGTGGTAAGGGACGCCCTCACTCCAGCCCTCTCCCCAAGGGAGAGGGGGCAAGAGCAGGAGCGCGGAGTTTCGCTCTCGTGCGGACCATCCCCTCTCCCTTTGGGAGAGGGCCAGGGTGAGGGAAAGCCGGACCACCGCCGCTGCTCCCTCACCCCAACCCTCTCCCCAAGGGAGAGGGGGCAAGAGCAGGAGCGCGGGACTCGATCTCCGCACCGACCATCCCCTCTCCCCTTGGGAGAGGGCCAGGGTGAGGGCCGCCGCGGCGCCCTGACCCTCAGACCGCAACAACGCTCGCCACAACGTCAATTACAGGACCCGAGCCATGCCAACCCCCACCCACGCCGCCCCGGCGGCAGCCACGGCCGCGCCGACCCTGGCCAAGCCCAGTCGGGCGCGCTTCTTCATCATGACGCTGCTGTTCGTCACCGTGGTGATCAACTACCTCGACCGCAGCAACCTCTCCATCGCCGCCCCGCACCTGGCCCATGACCTGGGCATCGAGCCGGTGCAGATGGGGCTGATCCTCTCGGCCTTCGGTTGGACCTACGCCGCCATGCAGATCCCCGGCGGCTGGCTGGTGGACAAGGTCGCCCCGCGCATCCTCTATCCGGTGGCGATCGCGCTCTGGTCGCTGGCCACCATCGGCCTGGGCTTCGTCGGCAGCTTCATCGGCCTGATCATCCTGCGGCTCGCCGTGGGCGCTCTGGAGGCACCGGCCTATCCGATCAACAACCGGGTGGTCACCACCTGGTTTCCCGAGCGTGAGCGGGCCACCGCCATCGGCTTCTACACCTCCGGCCAGTTCGTCGGCCTGGCCTTTCTCACCCCGGTGCTGATCTACCTGCAGCAGACCTTTGGCTGGCACATGGTGTTTGTCGTCACCGGCGGCGTCGGCCTCCTCTGGGCGGTCATCTGGTACGGGATCTATCGCGAACCCAAGGATTTCCGCGGCGCCAACGCCGCCGAGGTCACCCTGATCCAGGAAGGTGGCGGTCTGGTCGATCTGGAGCAGAAGAATCGCAGCCGCGCCGCCTTCCAGTGGCGTGACCTCTGGAGCGTGCTCAACAAGCGCAAGCTCTGGGGCATCTACATCGGCCAGTTCTGCCTCAACTCCACCCTCTGGTTCTTCCTCACCTGGTTCCCCACCTACCTGGTGAAATACCGTGGCATGGACTTCATCAAGGCCGGCTTTCTCGCCTCGCTGCCGTTCCTGGCCGCCTTTCTCGGCGTGATCTGCTCCGGGCTGCTGTCGGACTGGCTGGTCCGCCGCGGCGCCTCCGTGGGCCTGGCGCGCAAACTGCCGATCATCGGCGGCCTGCTGATCTCCACCAGCATCGTCGGCGCCAACTTCGTCGACTCGCCCGCCCTGATCATCGCCTGCCTGGCGCTGGCCTTCTTCGGCAACGGCCTGGCCTCCATCACCTGGTCGATGGTCTCGGCCATGGCGCCGGAGCGGCTGATCGGCCTCACCGGCGGGATGTTCAACTTCATCGGCAACCTCTCGGCCATCTGCGTGCCCATCGTCATCGGCTTCCTGGTCAAGGACGGCAGCTTCGCCCCGGCCATCGCCTTCATCGGCGTGACTGCGCTGATCGGCGCCCTCTGCTACGGTCTGGTGGTGGGCAAGGTGGAACGTCTGCCCGAATAAGGACGACTAAGGGAGCCCCCGTCTGCGGCGCTCTGCCACCGGCCTTGCCGGCCCCATAACGACAACAAAGGAGTCTCCTCATGCCTCTCGCCCGCCGCACCTTTCTTGGCGTGTCCCTGGCCGCCTCGGCCGGTCTGGTCGCCAGCCGCGCCCTGGCCGACGACAAGTTCGGTCTCTCCCGCAACTGGGAGGGCAAGCCGCCCATCGTCATGCCCGATCCGGCCTGGGAGATCCACGACCCGGCCTTCAAGGGCCGCCTAGGCAACGCCTTCGTCGAGCGGCTGTGGTCCGGCGGTCTCTGGACCGAAGGCCCGGTGTGGATGGCCGACTGGCGCTGCCTGCTGTTCAGCGACATCCCCAATGCCCGGGTGATGCGCTGGAGCGCCGACGACGGCCACGTCAGCGTCTATGACGACCAGTCCTACAACGCCAATGGCCACACCCGGGATCGCGAGGGCCGGTTGATCAGCTGCGAGCACGACAGCCGCCGCGTCACCCGCCGCGAGTTGAACGGCAGCGTCACGGTGCTGCTCGACCGCTTCGACGGCAAGCCGCTGAACGCGCCCAACGACGTGGTGGTCGGCGCCGATGGTGCCATCTGGTTCACCGATCCGGGCTACGGCATCCTCGGCGCCTACGAGGGCCACAAGGCCGAATTCGAGCTGCCCACCAACGTCTATCGCATCGATCCCCAGGGCAAGGCCACGGTGGCGGCAGGGGATTTCAGCCGCCCCAACGGCCTGGCCTTCGCCCCCGATGGCAAGCGGCTCTACATCAGCGACACCGCTGGCGGCGGCAACCCTGGGAAGCCCAATCACCTCAGGGCGTTCAATCTGAAGGACGATGGCACCCTCGGTGGTGGCGAGGTGCTGATCGATGCCAAGGAGCAGGGCGTGATCGACGGTTTCCGCGTCGACAGCGACGGCAATCTCTGGTGCAGCTGGGCCGGCTCGGCCGAGCAGAACAGTGTGCGGGTCTTCAATCCGAGCGGTCAGCCGCTGGCCACCCTGCACCTGCCGGAAACCGTCTCCAACGTCGAATTCGGCGGCCTCAAGGGCAATCGCCTGTTCATCACCGGCGGCGGTTCGCTCTATGCCACCTATGTGAACGCCCAGCCCGCGCGGCTCTGGTAAGGGCTTCTTACCGGCCGAACCAAGGGTCGTCAGACAGGTCTGTAACAAACGGATACGGAACGACCCGCGACAACAAGATCGCCCACAAGGCGAGCGAGGAGCCTCTGTCATGAGCAACACCACTACCCACGCCGACGGTCACGTCACCGAAAAGGCCCAGCCCAAGGCGATCTTCGCCTGCCTGATGGCGGCCCTGGCCGGTCTCATGTTCGGCCTCGACATCGGCGTCATTTCCGGCGCCACCAAATTCATCCAGCAGGAATTTCAGATCTCCGACCAGGTGATCGAGTGGATCGTCTCCAGCATGATGGCCGGCGCCGCCCTGGGCGCTCTTGGCGCCGGCTCGCTGTCGGCCAAGCTGGGTCGCAAGAAGTCGCTGATGCTGGGCGCCGTGCTGTTCGTGATCGGCTCGATCCTCTGTGGTCTGGCCACCTCGCCGACCATGCTGATCTTCGCCCGCTTCCTGCTCGGCCTGGCCATCGGCATCGCCTCCTTCACCGCGCCGCTGTACCTGGCCGAGGTGGCTCCGGAAAACATCCGCGGCTCGATGATCTCGCTGTACCAGCTGATGATCACCGCCGGCATCCTGCTCGCCTTCCTCTCCAACACCGCCTTCAGCTACTACGAAGCCTGGCGCTGGATGCTCGGCATCATCGCCATCCCCGGGGTGCTGTTCCTGATCGGCGTCTTCGCTCTGCCCGACAGCCCGCGCTGGCTGATCATGGCGGGTCGCCGCGAGGAAGCGATCAAGGTCCTGCACCGGCTGCGCGGTGACGAAAAGGTCATCCAGCAGGAGGTCGCCGAGATCGAAGAGCAGCTCAAGGTCCCGCAAAAGGGCTGGTCGCTGTTCAAGGAGAATCCCAACTTCCGCCGCTCGGTGGGCCTGGGCGTACTCCTGCAGGTGGTGCAGCAATTCACCGGCATGAATGTGGTGATGTACTACGCGCCGCGCATCTTCGAAGGCATGGGCTACGACACCGCCGCCCAGATGTGGTTTACCGCCGCGGTCGGTCTGACCAACGTGCTGGCCACCTTCATCGCCATCTTCCTGGTCGACAAGTGGGGCCGCAAACCCATCCTCTATACCGGCTTCGTGGTCATGGCCGTGGGCCTGGGTGTGGTCGGCACCATGCTCGGCATGGGCAACCTGAGCCATGGTCAGCAGACCTTTACCGTGGTCATGCTGCTGATCTTCATCGTCGGCTTCGCCATGTCGGCCGGTCCGCTGATCTGGACCCTGTGCTCGGAAGTCCAGCCGCTCAAGGGCCGCGACTTCGGCATCGGTTGCTCCACCTTCACCAACTGGATCGCCAACATGATCGTCGGCGCCACCTTCCTGACCATGCTGGGCACCCTGGGGCAGGGCACCACCTTCTGGATCTATGCCGGACTGAACGTGGTATTCATCTTCCTGGTGTTCCTGCTGGTACCGGAAACCAAGGGTGTCACCCTGGAACGCATCGAACGCAATCTGATGCAGGGCAAGCGCTTACGCGATCTCGGTCAGTAGCTTCGCGCGCAACAAAAAACGCCCGGCAATGCCGGGCGTTTTTATTAGCGATCCCAGTGCTTGTGTCTGTGCTTGGCGTGCTTCCAGCCCTTGCCGGGATGGTCGCGATAGCGGCGGTCGTCGCGGCCGCTGTCGCCCAGGTTGTTGCCCAGGGCACTGCCGGCACCGCCACCCAGGGCCGCGCCAACCAGGCCACCGGTGCTGCCACCGACTCTGTTGCCGATCACGTTGCCGCCCGCCGCGCCCAGACCGCCGCCGATGGCGGCCTCGGTCCGATTGCGCCGGTCAGCGCCCAGTACACCACCTGCTGCACCGCCCACGCCGGCACCGATGGCCGCACCGGTGCTGCCGCCGACCTGCTGGCCGACCAGAGTACCGAGCACACCACCCACGGCGCCGCCGAGTCCGGCTTCGGTATTGCCCGCATAAGCCGGGGCAACGCCCGCCAGGGCAAGCAACAAGAACAGGGCTGAAGGTTTCATGGAGTCCACTCCGTGGTAGAGACGAGTCGATCCTCGGCAAAAATCGCTGCCCTGGCAAGTACCGAACGGTCGTTTGAATGATAAAGGTTGTCTTTACCCAATCCTCTGATTTCCCTGAACAAACCTATACAGGAAGAGTGGGTCTCGCGCCTCTGAGCGCGTCTGGAACAGGGTCTGCAGTCTGGCGCGAGCTGGTCTAGACTCAAGGCGATCGCGCTGCCAGGGGGACTCCATGATCCGCGCTCGTCTGTTGTCTGGCTGTCTCCTGTTCCTGGCCAGTGCCAGCGCCTCGGCCTGGGAATACACCCTCATCGCTCCCGACCAGCCGGTGCAGAACTGGAGCATCAGCAGCGATCGCCTGGGTCTGCGCGATGGCCTGGCCTTTACCGTCGGCATGCACCGCCTGAGTGGCGGGCGCCGGGAGGGCTCGGTGCTGATCGAGATCGATACCGGCGCTATGCAACTCACCGTGGTGGCGACCCGCGGCATGAATGTCTTGCGGGCCCAGGCCGGCACCCTGCGACTGGGCTGGGACTCCCCGGTACGCGAGATGGTCAATCCGGCCTTCGTCAACCTGGAAAGCCGCAATGGCCTGGGCTGGCTGGAAGGCTTCAGCGAACTGGTGGCGCGCGCCGGCTTCGAGTGGGTCGGCCATCCGGGCATGGACAGGGGGCAGCTGCTGACCCTGCATGGCCGGGCCAGCTACCTGCCGGCCAGCCAGGTGGTGCTGACCATCGACGAACAGCCGCCGCACCGCATCAGCCTCAGGGGCGTGCTGCACGAAGAGGCCTTCAAGCAGGCCAACTTCCGCATCGACACCGAACTGGTGACCCAGGCCGGGGCCACCGGCTTCACCCTGCACGACCGCCTGACCAACCAGGGGGCACATACCGCCGAGTACCAGGTGCTCTATCACAGCAATTTCGGTCCGCCGCTGCTCGGCGAGGGCTCCCGGTTCGCCGCTCCGGTGCGGGAGGTGTCACCCTTCGATGCGCGGGCACGCCAGGAGCTGGGGGAATGGCAGGCCTATCGCGCGCCTATGCCGGGCTATGGCGAGACGGTCTACAACCTCTACCCCTGGGGCGACGATCAGGGGCGCAGCCTGGCGGTACTGCACGATCACAGTGCCCACCAGGGCGTGGCGCTGGCCTTCAATGTGCGGGAGCTGCCGGTCTTCACCCTGTGGAAGAACACCGATGCCAAGGCCCAGGGCTATGTCACCGGCCTGGAACCGGGCACCAGCTTTTCCTACAACCGCAGCCAGCAGCGGGCGCTGGGGTTGGTGCCGCGGATCGAAGCCGGCGGCACACGTGACTTCACCCTCGATTATCGGTTGCTGGCCACCGCCGCCGAAGTCCGGCAGGCGCTGGCGCAGGTCGAAGGCATTCGCCACGGACGGCCGACCAAGGTCCGAGAGGCACCGCTGGCTCAGGAGCCCTAGCGGTCGGGCTAGCGCCGCGCGGGCAACGGCCGGGTGCGACCGCTGCCATCAATGGCGACAAAGACGAACACCGCCTCGGTCACCTTGCTCCATTCGCTGGACAGGGGATCGTCGCTCCAGACCTCGATGAGGATCTGGATGGAGCTACGGCCCACCTCCAGGGTGTTGGTATAGAAGGAGAGCTGTGCGCCCACGGGCACCGGCGTCATGAAGGCCATGCGGTCGATGGCCACCGTGGCCACGCGGCCAGCCGCCAGGCGACTGGCCATGGCGCTGCCGGCCAGGTCCATCTGGGCCACCAGCCAGCCGCCGTAGATGTCGCCGAAGCCGTTGGTCTCGCGGGGCAGAGCGGTGATCTGCATGGCCAGGTCGCCCTGGGGGATGGGATCTTCTTGTTCGAGCTCTTCGATCATGACAGGGCCCTCGGGAGCCCGGATAGGTAGGTAACGTTCAGCATCTGCACGCAAGAATGCTGCCAATCTCTCTGGGGAGATCGTTAGGGGGCTACAGTATAACGCCTGGGGCAGGGCGGCTCGACCGCTTTTGCACCAGGATGGAACAGTCATAGCTCGGCAGATGAGCCCTGAATGGGCACTGAATGAATAGCGGAAATTCCTTGCAGATTTGCTATCGTGGAGACCGTGCACGGCCAGGCAATCCAGAGGGTCGTGCACGTCCGATGATCAGGTAATGATCGGTAGACCTGCTGCTGCCGTGCTCCACAAGAGCGCAGGCGGCGCGGTGCAGGTCCGGCGCCCATCCGGCGACCCGCCCGATCCCTGCCAGCCGCCCAGGCGGACGGTCACTCGGGGCCGCGTCTTGTCCGCTACACCCGGAGGGATGCCAGAGGCCGAATTTCCTTTGCGCTCCTCTCTTGTCCGGGATCCTTGATGAAACTGCAATCTGCCTCCGCGCCACTCACGTCGCGCCCTCTGGGCCGCAACGACTATAAGACCCTCTCGCTGTCCGCCCTGGGCGGTGCGCTGGAGTTCTACGACTTCGTTATTTTCGTCTTCTTCGCTGCGGTGGTAGGGAAGCTGTTCTTTCCCGCCGACATGCCGGACTGGCTGCGGCAGATGCAGACCTTCGGCATCTTCGCCGCGGGTTACCTGGCACGCCCGCTGGGCGGCATCATCATGGCCCACTTCGGTGACCTGCTAGGGCGCAAGAAGATGTTCACCCTGAGCATCTTCATGATGGCGCTGCCGACCCTGGGCATGGGCCTGATGCCCACCTACGCCCAGATCGGCGTGGCCGCGCCGATCCTGCTGCTGGTGCTGCGCATCATCCAGGGCGCGGCCATCGGCGGCGAGGTGCCCGGCGCCTGGGTGTTCGTCTCCGAACACGTTCCCGGCAAGCACGTCGGCTATGCCTGCGGCACCCTGACCGCCGGCCTCACCTTCGGCATCCTGCTCGGCTCGCTGATGGCGACCCTGATCAACACCGTCTTCACTCCGCTGGAGGTGGCCGACTACGCCTGGCGCTTTCCCTTCCTGATCGGTGGAGTCTTCGGCCTGTTCTCGGTCTATCTGCGCCGCTGGCTGCACGAGACGCCGGTGTTCGCCGAACTGGCGATCCACAAGTCGCTGGCCGAGGAAGTGCCGCTCAAGGCGGTGCTGCGCGACCACCGCAGCAGCGTGATCCTGTCCATGCTGCTGACCTGGATGCTCACCGCCGGCATCGTGGTGGTCATCCTCATGACCCCGACCCTGCTGCAGACCCAGTACGGCTTCTCCGCCGCCATGGCGCTCAAGGCCAACAGTCTGGCCATCGTCTTCCTGACCCTGGGCTGCATCGTTTCCGGCGCGCTGTCCGATCGCTTCGGCAGCGGTCCGGTGTTCATCGTCGGCGGCCTGATCCTGGCGCTGGCCAGCTGGTCGCTCTATGCCGGTCTGAAGGTCCATCCGGAATGGCTGTTCCCGCTCTATGCTTTTGCCGGTGCGGCGGTCGGCGTCATCGGCGGCGTGCCGCGGGTGATGGTTCTGGCCTTTCCGCCCAAGGTGCGCTTCTCGGGGCTGTCGTTCTCCTACAACGTCGCCTACGCCATCTTCGGCGGCCTGACGCCCATGGTCGTCACCCTGATGCTCAAGGAGCATCCGCTGGGCCCGGCCTGGTACGTCATGGGGCTGGCCCTGCTGGGCGTGGGCATTGGCTGCTACCTGCTCAGCCGCGAGCGCCGCGCCGCCGCCCTGGCGCCCGCCTGACCCCGACCGGTCACGCCGCCCGCACCGGCGGCGTGACCGGGTTCGCCAGGCCGACCCGCAAGGGCGACCTCGGCATCACCAAAAACGCCATCCCCACAGACGCCGTGCTTCGCGAAGACTAGGCTCGAACCGCTAGAGCCAGTCCAACAACAACAGCGAGGTGCAACATGTCCGGTAATCGTGGCGTCGTCTATCTGGGCGCGGGCAAGGTCGAGGTGCAGACCATTCCCTACCCGAAGATGGAAACCCCGCAGGGCAAGCGTATCGACCACGGCGTCATTCTGCGCGTGGTCTCCACTAACATCTGTGGTTCCGACCAGCACATGGTGCGCGGCCGGACCACTGCCCCCGAAGGCCTGGTGCTCGGCCACGAGATCACCGGTGAAGTCATCGAAGCGGGCCGCGACGTCGAGACCCTCAAGGTCGGCGATCTGGTCTCGGTGCCCTTCAACGTCGCCTGTGGTCGCTGCCGCACCTGCAAGGAGCAGGACACTGGGGTGTGCCTGACCGTCAATCCTTCGCGCGCCGGTGGTGCCTACGGCTACGTCGACATGGGCGGCTGGGTCGGTGGCCAGGCCGAATACGTGCTGGTCCCCTATGCTGACTTCAACCTGCTCAAGCTGCCGAATCGCGACGCAGCCATGGAAAAGATCCGTGACCTGACCTGCCTGTCCGACATCTTGCCCACCGGCTACCACGGCGCCGTCACCGCCGGCGTCGGCCCGGGCACCAGCGTCTATGTGGCCGGTGCCGGCCCCGTGGGCCTGGCCGCTGCCGCCTCGGCCCGCCTGCTGGGTGCCGCCGTAGTCATCGTGGGCGACGTCAACCCAGTGCGCCTGGCCCACGCCAAGGCGCAGGGCTTCGAGATCGCCGACCTGTCCCTGGATACTCCGCTGCACGAACAGATCGCCGCACTGCTGGGCACGCCGGAAGTGGATTGCGCCGTCGATGCCGTCGGCTTCGAAGCCCGTGGCCATGGTCACGAAGGCGCCAAGAGCGAGGCCCCTGCCACGGTGCTGAACTCGCTGATGGGCGTTGTACGCGTAGCCGGCAAAATCGGCATCCCCGGCCTGTACGTCACCGACGATCCGGGCGCGGTCGACGCCGCGGCCAAGGAGGGTGCCCTGAGCATCCGCTTCGGTCTGGGCTGGGCCAAGTCCCACAGCTTCCACACCGGCCAGACCCCGGTGATGAAGTACAACCGCCAGCTGATGCAGGCCATCATGTGGGATCGCATCAAGATCGCCGACATCGTCGGCGTGCAGGTGATCACCCTGGACGAGGCCCCACGCGGCTATAGCGAGTTCGATGCGGGCGTACCGAAGAAATTCGTCATCGATCCGCACAAACTGTTCAGCGCGGCCTGATCATCGAGCCAAGGGTTTTGTCCGGGAATGCTGGCCATTTGGCATTCTCGGGCAAAGCCTGCAGTCGTTTGCCACGCCAAAGGGTCTACCCTCGCAGCGTCCGATTCGGGCGCTGTTTTTTTTGGTGCTACAGACGAGGCCAGTATGACCCCGAATGTCCTTTCGACCCTTCGCCGTATCCTCCCCTCACTGCTCGTAGCGTCCGTGCTGCTGCTGGGCAGCAACCTGGCCCGTGCCGAGGGCAGTGTGTCCTTTCGCTTCGCCGAAGAAGGGCAGGGCTGGATGCTGCGTGGCCCGGTCGATGTCCTCAAGTGGCCCTTCGTCTACGACCGTAGCCGCGAGCGCGTGCGCAATACCCTGGTACGGCTGGACGGCGATACTCAGGTGCGGGTGATCGAGACCCGCTCCTTCCAGCGCTGGAAGCGCATCGAGCTGCAGCAGGACGGCCGTACCGTGCTGGGCTGGGTGGAAAGCTACAGCGTGCCCGAAGCCATGCGCCTCGACTGATCGGGAGCAAAAGGCCACCGCCACCAGTCACACCTCTGGTATCCCACTCATTCCAGAGGAGCGACGCATGTCCGCGATCACCCGTCTTCAGCTCAACGACGGTCACCACATTCCGCAATTCGGTCTGGGGGTCTGGCAGACTCCGGCCGAAGAGACCGCCCAGGTGGTCAAGACAGCCCTCGACCTGGGCTATCGACACATAGATACCGCCGCCATCTACGGCAACGAAGAAGGCGTCGGCAAGGCCATCGCCCAGGCCGGTCTGCCGCGTGACGAACTGTTTGTCACCACCAAGCTGTGGAATGCCGACCAGGGCTACGACAGCGCCCTGCGCGCCTTCGACACCAGCCTGGCCAAGCTGGGCCTGGAGCATGTCGACCTCTACCTGATCCACTGGCCGCTGCCGGAAAAGGGCCTGTTTCTAGACAGCTGGAAGGCGCTGATCGAATTGCGCAACCAGGGTCGGGTGAAGTCCATCGGCGTGTCCAACTTCCGCCAAGCCGATATCGAGACCTTGCTGACCGAGACCGGTGTGGTGCCGGTGGTCAACCAGATCGAGTGCCATCCGCTGCTGCAGCAGCAGGAGCTGCGCGACTTCAATACCTACAAAGGCATCGCCACCGAAGCCTGGAGTCCGCTGGCCCAGGGCGGCGAGCTGCTGGCGAGCCCGGTATTGCAGCAACTGGCCGCCAAGCACGGCAAGACGCCGGCCCAGGTGGTACTGCGCTGGCATATCCAGCTCGGCAACATCATCTTCCCCAAATCCAAGACGCCCAAGCGCATCGAAGAAAACATGCAGATCTTCGACTTCGCCCTGGACGACGAGGACCTGCGGCAGATCGCCGGGCTGAATCAGGACAAGCGCCTCGGTCCCGATCCCGCCACCTTCAACGGCTGACGTGCACGGGGCGCCGCGATGAGCGGCGCCTCTGTATGCCTGGCGTGCAAGGCGCCAGTACCTGTATGCTGCGCGGCCTTTTCGGGACACCTCATGCCGGAACGGCATAGGGCAGGCAACAGCGGCATTAGACATACCCCGTTACCCTCTGGCAAAAGTGTGACGCCTTGGTGCTCCTCGTCCTTTTCGAGCACCGTTTCCGCAGCCTGAACGCACCCTCCACGTTGGCGTTGCATGCGCTTTGCGCATCACGACCCGGCACGGTGACGTTCGTCCCGAACTCCATCCAAATAGAACAAAGGTGTCGGTACATGACCAAGCCCAAGCTCAGCCTCGCGTGGCAGATCCTTATCGGCCTCGTGCTGGGGATCGCCGTCGGCGCACTGCTCAATCACTTCAGCGCCGAGAAGGCCTGGTGGATTTCGAACGTCCTCAAGCCGGCCGGTGACATCTTCATCCGGCTGATCAAGATGATCGTGGTGCCCATCGTCATCGCCACCCTGGTGGTCGGTATCGCCGGCGTCGGCGACTCCAAGAAGCTCGGTCGCATCGGCCTCAAGACCATCCTCTACTTCGAGATCGTCACCACCCTGGCCATCGTCGTCGGCCTGTTCTTCGCCGATAGCGTGCAACCCGGTGCCGGCATTGACATGAGCACCCTGGGCACCACCGACATCTCCCAGTACCAGAAGACCACCGCGGAAGTGCAGCATGACCATGCCTTCATCGCGACCATCCTCAACCTGATCCCGTCCAACGTCTTCGCCGCCGTCGCCCGTGGCGAGATGCTGCCGATCATCTTCTTCGCGGTGATGTTCGGCCTGGGCCTGGGCGCCCTGCCGGAAGCCACCCGCGAGCCGGTGGTGCGCGTCTTCCAGGGCATTTCCGAGGCCATGTTCAAGGTCACCCACATGATCATGAACTACGCCCCCATCGGCGTCTTCGCCCTGATCGCGGTGACCGTGGCCAACTTCGGCTTCGCCTCCCTGCTGCCGCTGGCCAAGCTCGTGGTGCTGGTCTACGTCGCCATCGGCTTCTTCGCCCTCGGCGTGCTGGGCCTGGTGGCCAAGCTGTTCGGCTTCTCGATCTTCCGCATCATCCGCATCCTCAAGGATGAGCTGATCCTCGCCTATTCCACCGCCAGTTCGGAAACCGTGCTGCCGCGCATCATCGAGAAGATGGAGGCCTATGGCGCGCCCAAGTCCATCACCAGCTTCGTGGTCCCCACCGGCTACTCCTTCAACCTGGACGGCTCCACCCTCTACCAGAGCATCGCGGCGCTGTTCATCGCCCAGCTCTATGGCATCGACCTGTCGCTGAGTCAGCAACTGCTGCTGGTACTGACCCTGATGGTCACCTCCAAGGGCATCGCCGGCGTACCAGGCGTCTCCTTCGTGGTGCTCCTGGCCACCCTGGGCAGCGTCGGCATTCCGCTGGAAGGCCTGGCCTTCATCGCCGGTGTGGATCGCATCATGGACATGGCGCGCACCGCCCTGAACGTGATCGGCAACGCCCTGGCCGCGCTGGTCATCGCCAAGTGGGAAGGCCTCTACGACGCCGAGAAGGGCGCTGCCTACTGGGCGGCCCTGCCGCACCTGAAGAGCACCGCCAAGGTCGAGGAACGTCCTCAGGCCACGCGCGGTGAAGCCCTGCGCGATTAAGTGCATCGCCTTTCGCGTCCAGAGCCCGGCCCGTGCCGGGCTCTGTCGTTTCAGCGGTCGAGAATGGCCGCGTAGCCTTCGCGATAGCTGGGGTAGCGGGGCGTCCAGCCCAGCGCCCGGGCGCGGGCGTTGCTGCACTTCTTGCTGCCGGCGCGGCGCAGCTGGGCTTCGTCGGACCAGAAGGTGATGCCCAGGCGCGCCCGCAGCCAGTCCACCACCTCGTCCAGCGGCGCCGGATCATCGTCCACACCCAGATAGAGAGCGTCCAGGGCGATCCCTTCGCGATCCCGCTGCAGCAGCAGCGCCAGCAGGCCGGCGGCGTCCTCGACGTGGATGCGATTGCCATACAGCGGCGGTTCGCGGGTCACCCGGGAGCCCTCGCGCACCTGGCGCAGCAGCGCCTCGCGGCCCGGGCCGTAGATACCGGTCAGGCGGACCACGCTGGCGGGCAGGCCACTGCCCAGCGCCAGGTCTTCCGCCTCGCGTAGGATGCGCCCGGAAAAGCGCTCGGGTTCGGCGGGGGCGGTTTCGTCGACCCAGACGCCGTCGCCCTGGGCATAGACGCCGCTGCTGGAGACGAACAACAGGCGCTGCGGACGCTGGTCGCAGGCGGCCAGCCAGCCCAGCAGATGGCGCAGGCCATCGACATAGGCGGCGCGATAGCCGGCTTCGTCATGGTGGGTCGCGGCGGTGGCATAGACCACCTGGTCGAGGGGTTCGCGCGGCCAGGCGGCCGGGGGCACGGAGTCGGCGAGATCGCCCGCGACCGGTAGCAATTCGGCGGGGAGGGCGGCGACGTTGCGTCTGAGGCCGAAGACGCGATGGCCCTGGGCGACCAGTTGCAGACCAAGACGGCTGCCGACATCGCCGCAACCGGCGATTAGGATGGTGCTCATCGGTGTTTCCTTCTGCAAAGGCCTGGATAGACGGCCAGGGTAGCCTGCGCCTGGCTGTGGTCCAACCCGGGAGAACAGGCAGCTGCCCGTCGCGCTTGGCCGTTGATAGAGACAGCCGCTAAGATTGGCCGGCACCCCATGGAATTTGACTATGACCCTGACTGAACTGCGCTATATCGTCACGCTCGCCCAGGAACAGCACTTTGGCCGAGCTGCCGAGCGTTGCCACGTCAGCCAGCCGACGCTGTCGGTGGGCGTCAAGAAGCTTGAGGACGAGCTGGGCATTCTGATCTTCGAGCGCAGCAAGAGTGCCGTGCGCCTCACCCCCACCGGCGAGGGCATCGTCGCCCAGGCGCAGAAGGTGCTGGAGCAGGCCCAGGGCATTCGCGAGCTGGCCCAGGCCGGCAAGAACCAACTCACCGCGCCGCTGAAGATCGGCGCCATCTACACCATCGGGCCCTATCTCTTTCCGCACCTCATCCCGCAGCTCAACCGGGTGGCGCCGGAGATGCCGCTGTACATCGAGGAGAACTTCACCCACCTGCTGCGCGACAAGCTGCGCACCGGTGAGCTGGATGCCGTCATTCTCGCCCTGCCGTTCAACGAGCCGGACGTCCTGACCCTGCCGCTGTACGACGAGCCCTTCTACGTGATGATGCCGGCGCGGCACCCCTGGACCAAGCTCAAGGCTATTCCGCAGAACCAGCTGAGCGACAAGAGCCTGCTGCTGCTGGGCGAAGGCCACTGCTTCCGCGACCAGGTCCTGGAAGCCTGCCCGACCGTGCGCAAGCACGAGGAAAACAAGAATTCCACGGTGGAGTCGTCTTCGCTGGAAACCATTCGCCACATGGTGGCCTCGGGCCTGGGCGTCTCGGTGCTGCCGTTCTCGGCGGTGGAGAGTCATCACTATGCGCCGGGGATCATCGAGGTACGGCCCTTCGAGCGGCCGGTGCCCTACCGCACCGTGGCCATCGCCTGGCGCGCCAGCTTTCCGCGGCCCAAGGCCATCGAGGTCCTGGCCGACTCGGTCCGCCTCTGCTCGGTGGCGCGGCCTGAAGCCAAGGGCGTCGTGCAGCCGGCATGAGTGAACTGGCCGCGACGCCGGTCACCGCCCTCAAGGGGGTCGGCGCCGCCCTGCAGGAGAAACTCGCGCGGGTCGGCCTGGAAACCCTGCAGGACGTGCTCTTCCACCTGCCGCTGCGCTACCAGGACCGTACCCGCATCGTACCCATCGGCGCCCTGCGGCCCGGTCAGGACGCGGTGGTGGAGGGCATGGTCGCCTCTGCCGAGGTGCTCATGGGGCGCCGCCGCAGCCTGCTGGTGCGCTTGCAGGACGGCAGCGGCACCCTGTCGCTGAGATTCTTCCACTTCAGCCAGGCGCAAAAGGACGGCCTCAAGCGCGGCACCCTGCTGCGCTGCTATGGCGAGGTGCGTCCCGGCGCCTCGGGCCTGGAGATCTACCACCCCGAATACCGCGCCCAGGACGAGAACGCCCCGGCGCCGGTCGAGCAGACGCTGACGCCCATCTACCCGACCACCGAAGGCCTTACCCAGCTGCGCCTGCGCCAGCTCAGCGCCCAGACGCTGGAACGGCTCGGGCCCGAATCCCTGCCCGACTGGCTGCCGCCGGAGATGGCCGAGCACTATCGCCTGGGGCCGCTGGCCGATGCCCTGCGCTATCTGCACCGACCGCCGCCGGACGCGAACCTGGAAGAGCTGGCCGAGGGCCGGCATTGGGCCCAGGAGCGGCTGGTCTTCGAAGAATTGCTGACCCACCAGCTGTCCCTGCAGCGCTTGCGCGAAACCTTGCGCGCCCAGCGGGCGGTGCCCTTGCCGGCCGCTCGCCGGCTGCCGCAGCTGTACCTGGACAACCTCGGCTTCACCCCCACCGGTGCCCAGCAACGCGTGGGTCGCGAGATCGCCCATGACCTGGCGCAGTCCGAGCCCATGCTGCGGCTGGTGCAGGGCGACGTGGGCGCGGGCAAGACGGTGGTTGCCGCCCTGGCCGCCCTGCAGGCCATCGAGGCCGGCTACCAGGTGGCGCTGATGGCGCCCACCGAGATCCTCGCCGAGCAGCATTTCCTCAACTTCCAGCGCTGGTTCGCTGCCCTCGACATCGAGGTGGCCTGGCTGGCCGGCAAGCTCAAGGGCAAGGCCCGCGCCAGCTCCCTGGAGCGTATCGCCGCCGGGGCGCCCATGGTGGTGGGCACCCATGCGCTGTTCCAGGACGAGGTGCGCTTCGCCCGCCTGGCGCTGGTGGTGATCGACGAACAGCACCGCTTCGGCGTGCAGCAGCGCCTGGCCCTGCGCCAGAAGGGCGTCGACGGCCGCCTGGCACCGCACCAGCTGATCATGACCGCCACCCCCATCCCGCGCACCCTGGCCATGAGCGCCTACGCCGACCTGGACACCTCGGTGCTCGATGAACTGCCGCCGGGACGGACGCCGGTCAATACCGTGAGCGTCACCGACAGCCGTCGCGAGGAGGTGGTGGAGCGGGTGCGCGCCGCCTGTCACGAAGGGCGCCAGGCCTATTGGGTCTGCACCCTGATCGAGGAATCCGAGGAACTCACCTGTCAGGCGGCCGAGACCACCTACGAGGAATTGCAGCTGGCCCTGGCCGAATTGCACGTCGGGCTGATCCACGGGCGCATGAAGCCGGCGGAAAAGGCCGCGGTGATGGCCGAGTTCAAGGCCGGCAATCTGCAACTGCTGGTGGCCACCACGGTGATCGAGGTCGGGGTGGACGTGCCCAACGCCAGTCTGATGATCATCGAGAATCCCGAACGCCTGGGCCTTGCCCAGTTGCACCAGCTGCGGGGTCGCGTCGGGCGGGGCAGTGCCGTGAGCTATTGCGTGCTGCTGTTCCATCCGCCGCTGTCGCAGATCGGTCGCGAGCGGCTGGCGATCATGCGCGAGACCAACGACGGCTTCATCATTGCCGAGAAGGATCTGGAGTTGCGTGGCCCGGGCGAGATGCTGGGGACCCGCCAGACCGGTCTGCTGCAGTTCAAGGTGGCCGACCTGATGCGCGACGCCCACTGGCTGCCGGCGGTCCGGGATGCTGCCCAGGAGTTGCTGGCGCGCTGGCCCAGTCATGCCGGTCCGCTGCTGGAGCGCTGGTTGCGCCACGGGCAGCAATACGGCCAGGTTTGACAAAGCTTATACAGACGACGCTACCTACGAAGCCGAATGGTTATACTCCAGGGCGTACGTGAGGAAGAAAATGCCATGACCGATGTAGCGCTCGCTTCGCCCCTCCCTGAGGTTCCCCCTTCGATCCAGCAGTTGCTTGCCCAGCTGAACCTGGCCTATCGGCCGACCCCGGCGACGACGCGCCAGCCGCAGGCGAATCGGGTGCATACGGTGCTCCTGAGCGACAGCGTCGGCATGCTGCTGGTGCTGCTGCCCGAGGATCAGTTGCTGGATCTGCGCCGGCTGGTGGAATTCACCGGGCGGCAGCTGACGGTGGTGGCGCCGGAGCGGCTGATGCGCACCCTCGAGCGCTACGAACTGGATGTCCTGCCGGGGCTGCCGTCGCTGACCAATTCCCCCTGCCTGTATGACGAGCGCCTGCTGGAAGCGCCCCGACTGCTGCTGGAATCCGGTGAGCGCTCGCTGCTGCTGGAAGTTGAAACATCTGACTATAGACGCCTGCTGAATCAGGCCACCGCCGGCAGCTTCGGCATCCCGGTGGCCGGTATCCAGCCCAATCTACGGCAACCGGAGCGCGACGAGGCGGAAATCCTCCATGCCGCCACCGCCTTCACCGCGCGACGCATCCGCCAGCGCCTGGAGGAGACCCTGGAAATCCCGCCGCTGTCCAAGACCGCGGAAAAGGTCATCAAGCTGCGGGTCGACCCCGACGCCACGGTGGACGACCTGGCCAACGTGGTGGAGACCGACCCGGCGCTGGCGGCCCAGGTGATCAGCTGGGCCGCCTCGCCCTACTATGCCGCGCCCGGCAAGATCCGCTCGGTGGAAGATGCCATCGTGCGGGTGCTGGGCTTCGACCTGGTGATCAACCTGGCCCTCGGCCTGGCCCTGGGCAAGACCCTGAGCCTGCCCAGCGACCAGGCCCAGCACGAGACGCCCTACTGGAAGCAGGCCATCTACACCGCCGCCCTGATCGAGGGTCTGGCGCGCGCCATGCCGCGCGCGGAGCGACCGGAGATGGGCCTGGCCTATCTCGGCGGCCTGCTGCACAACTTCGGCTATCTGGTGCTGGCCCACGTCTTTCCGCCGCACTTCTCGCTGATCTGCCGCCATCTGGAGGCCAACCGCCAGCTCGATCACCAGGTGATCGAGCACCACCTGCTGGGCATCACCCGCGAGCAGATCGGCGCGGCCCTGATGTGCTGCTGGGAGATGCCCGAAGAGGTGGTGACGGCGCTGCGCTTCCAGGGCGATCCGGGCTATCAGGGTGAGCAGGCGGTCTATCCCAACCTGATCTTCCTCGCCGTGCAGCTGCTGCGTGCCGAGGGCATCGGCAACGGCCCGGCCCAGCCGATTCCCGACGACCTCTATGCGCGCCTGAGCATCGATCCGACCAAGGCGCGGGAATGCATGCAGAAGATCCTTGGCGCCGAAGCCGCCCTGCGCGAGCTGACCGGCCAGTTCAAGTGAGCTGCTGACCAGGCTCCGGCGGCGCCCTCCGCCGGGCCGGACGCCAGACAACAAAAAACCCGCCGAGGCGGGTTTCTTATTCAAGGGGCGATCAATTACTTGATCTTGCCTTCCTTGTACATGACATGCTTGCGCACGACCGGATCGAATTTCTTGATTTCGATCTTTTCGGGCTTGGTGCGCTTGTTCTTGTCAGTGGTGTAGAAGTGACCGGTACCGGCACTGGAAATCAAACGGATCAATTCACGCATGACGAATCCCCTTAGAATTTTTCGCCGCGGCTACGCAGCTCGGACAGTACGGTTTCGATACCGCGCTTGTCGATGATACGCATGCCCTTGGCAGAAACGCGCAGACGCACGAAGCGCTTCTCGGATTCTACCCAGAAACGGTGGTGCTGCAGATTCGGCAGGAAACGACGACGGGTTTTGTTGTTAGCGTGGGAAACGTTGTTCCCAGTAATCGGACCCTTACCGGTTACTTGGCAAACTCTCGACATGGCTCAGCCCTCATAAACCTCATGCCAAACCCGGCATGGGTTGGCCGCTTGTAACTGTATTGATTCCTGTTTTGACGGGGAGAGCCGGCAAATGCCGGGGACCTGAAGCGGCCATACCCCGAAAAAAGAGCGCTGTTTTATACCAGAAGTACTCTGGCATAACAAGGTAGGGCGACGGATGAAATGCCCGCGCACCGGGCGCTGTGCGAGCCCGGCCGGAATGCCAACCGTTCGTCGGTCAGAAGCATTGTGACGGACGGACGGGTGGTCTAGTTTAGAGCGACTGCCATTTTCAATCCACGTCCGTCAGACGACCGCCCTCAGCGCCCGTCAGCCGTTGCCAGCCATCCAGGCGCCGTCTGCCCACTTCGGCTCCACAAGGAATCGTTCTATGCGTCTAGCCGCCTTGCCTCTGCTCTTCGCGCCCCTGCTGGCGCAGGCCGCCACGCTCAGCGTCTGTACCGAAGCCAGTCCGGATGGATTCGACGTGGTGCAGTACAACTCCCTGACCACCACCAATGCCTCGGCCGACGTGCTGATGAATCGCCTGGTGGAATACGACGCCAGCGAAGCCAAGCTGGTGCCGAGCCTGGCGCAGAGCTGGACGGTATCGAGCGACGGCCTGACCTATGATTTCGCCCTGCGCCCGGACGTGAAGTTTCACCACACCGACTACTTCACCCCCAGCCGTACCCTGACCGCCGACGACGTGGTGTTCAGCTTCCAGCGCATGCTGGACAAGGACCATCCCTGGCACGCGGTGGCCAAGAGCGGCTATCCCCATGCCCAGTCGATGCAGTGGCCCAAGCTGATCAAGCGCGTGGAAAAGACCAGTGACCTCGGCGTGCGCATCGTGCTCAACAGCCCGGACGCCACCTTCCTGCCGACCCTGAGCATGGGCTTCGCCTCCATCTACTCCGCCGAATACGCCGAGCAGTTGCTCAAGGCCGGCGAGACCGCCCAGCTCAACGACGAACCCATAGGCACCGGCCCCTTCGTCTTCAAGCGCTACCAGAAGGATGCCGCGGTGCGCTATGTCGCCAATCCGGACTACTTCGCCGGCAAGCCCAAGCTGGATGGGCTGATCTATGCCATCACCCCGGATTCGGCGGTGCGCCTGCAACGACTCAAGCGCGGCGAGTGCCAGATCGCCCTGTCGCCCAAGCCCCAGGATCTGCAGAGCGCCCAGGAGGACAAGAGCCTGCAGGTGCTGCAGACGCCGGCCTTCATGACCGCCTTCGTCGGCATCAACACCAGCCATCCGCCGCTGGACAACATCAAAGTGCGCCAGGCCATCAACCTTGCGTTCGACAAGCAGAGCTATCTGAAGGCGGTGTTCCAGGACACCGCGGTGGCCGCCGACAACGTCTATCCGCCTACCACCTGGGGCTATGCCAAGGACGTGCCGGCCTATCCCTATGACCCGGCCAAGGCCAAGGCGCTGCTGGCCCAGGCGGGCCTCAAGGACGGCTTCAAGACCACCATCTGGACGAGACCCAGCGGCAGTCTGCTCAATCCCAATCCGCAACTGGGCGCCCAGATGCTGCAGGCCGACCTGAAGAAGATCGGCGTCGATGCGCAGATCCAGGTGATCGAGTGGGGCGAACTGATCCGCCGCGCCAAGACCGGCGAGCACGACCTGCTGTTCATGGGCTGGGCCGGCGACAACGGCGACCCGGACAACTACCTGACGCCGCAATTCTCCTGCGCCTCGGTGCAGTCGGGCCTGAATTTCGCCCGCTATTGCGACAAGACCCTGGACGGCGCCATCAGCAAGGGCAAGACCCTGTCCGACCAGATGGCGCGCGCCACGGTGTATCACCAGGCGCAGCGCATCATCCACGACCAGGCGCTGTGGCTGCCACTGGCGCACCCGACGGTGACGGTGCTGGCCAGGAGCGGCGTCGAGGGCTACCAGCCCAACCCCTTCGGCCGTCAGGACTTCAGCAAGGTCAGTGGCGGTCGCTAGGACCGCCGGCGACTCGCCCGCTCCGGCGCGGCGAGCGGTGCGCGCCCAGTCCTAGCGCCAGGGCTGGCCGTCGGTGCGCTCGACCTGCTTGACCTTCTGCTGGATGGCGGCGCGGGCCAGCATGTGGGCGCTGACCGGCGCGGTGATGAAGATGAACAGGGCGATCAGCAGTTCGTGCAGGCTGAGGCCCTCGCCCTGGACGCTGAAGAACAGCATCGAGGCGACGATGGTGCTGCCCACGCCCAGGGTGGTGGCCTTGGTCGGACCGTGCAGGCGCATGAAGAAGTCCGGCAGCCGGTACAGGCCGATGGCGCCGATAAGGGCGAAGCCGCTGCCGATGAGCAGCAGGGCGCAGATCAGGAGTTCGAGCCAGAAAGGCATGGGATAGCACTCCGTTAATCGATGATTTCGCCATGGAGCATATGCTTGCCCAGCGCCACGGTGCCGACGAAGCCGGTCACGGCGATGAGCAGCGCCGCTTCGAAGAAGACGTCGGTGGCCAGCCAGATGCCGAACAGGATGATGATCGCCAGGACGTTGATGTAGAGCGTATCCAGGGCCAGCACCCGATCCGGGATGTCCGGTCCCTTTACCAGGCGATAGACGTTGAGCATGGCGGCCACGCCCATCATCCCAAGGCACAGCAGGGTCACGTAGGTGAGCATTCGAAGATCTCCTTGAGCGGGGCTTCATAGCGCGTCTTGACCTGGCGGATCACCTCGTCCTTGTCCGCGACATCGAGACCGTGCAGCAGCAGGGTCTTGCGATCGCCGCTGAGGCCGGACGAAACGGTGCCGGGGGTGAGGGACACCACGCAGGCGAGCAGGGTGAGCAGGAATTCGTCCTCGATATCGATGGGCACCTCGATGAAAGCCGGCCGGAGGGCCTCGGGACGGCCCAGCACCAGACGGGCGACATGCAGGTTGGCGAAAACGATGTCGTACAGCACCACTAGCATATAGCGCAGCAGCAGCCAGGGCCGCCGCAAGCGTGGTGTCCGCAGTAGGAAGTCCTGGCACAGCAGCGGAATGCCCCAGCCGAGAAACAGCCCGAGGAGCAGTTGGCCCAGACTCAGGCTGTTGTTGAGCAGCAGCCAGGCGATGGTCAGCAGCAGGGTAAGCAGCGGATGTGGCAACAGGCGCCAGCGCTTCATGGGCCAACCCCCCGGACGATGTCGAAGTAGGGAGCGACGTCCAGCAGTTGCCGGGCGGTCTCCAGGGCATAGGTATGCAGCGGGGCAGCCAGAGCGACCAGGAGCGGACTGCCCAGCAGCAGGCTGAGGGTGGCGGCGAGCTGGACGGGATCGAGGCGCACGTCCAGGGCGGCACCCTTGCCGCGCCAGAACAGCGTGGTCCCGGCACGGGACAGGGCGATGAGCATGCCCAGGCCGCCGAGCAGCACCACCGGCCAGATGATCAGCGCCGGCCAGGCGGTGCCGGTGGCCTGCAGCAGCATCACCTTGCCGAGGAAGCCGGGGAAGGGCGGCAGGCCGGCAACGGAGATCGCCCCGAGAAAGAACAGGCCGCCGAGCAACCGTGGATGACGCAGTGGCGGACCGCTCTTGAGCAGGTCGCCTTGCCCGCCACGCTGCTGGGCGATGAGATCGGCCAGCAGAAACAGCGCACCGGCGATCCAGGTGCTGTGGACCAGATAGAACAGCGCGGCGGCCAGGCTGGAGACGCTGCCCAGCGCGACGCCGGTCAGCAGCATGCCGACCGAGATGACCACCAGATAGCCGAGCAGCGCCTTGAGATGATGGGCGGCCAGGGCACCGAATACGCCGGCGGCCAGGGTGATCGCCGCCAGCGGCCAGAGCCAGGGCAGCACATAGTGGGCGAGCGGGCCGGCGGCGCTGCCGAACACCAGCAGGAAGACGCGGACGATGGCGTAGAGCCCGACCTTGGTCATGATGGCGAACAGGGCGGCGACCGGCGCACTGGCCGCCGAATAGGCCCTGGGCAGCCAGAAGTACAGCGGCAGGATGGCGCCCTTGAGGCCGAATACCACCAGCAGCAGGAAGCCCGCAGCGGCCAGCAGGGGCGCGCGCTCGGGGTCGGCGCTGGCGACCCTCAAGCCCAGATCGGCCAGGTTCAGGGTGCCGAGCAGGCCATAGAGCAGGCCGATGCCGATCAGGAACAGCGCCGAGCCCACCAGGTTGAGCACCACGTAGTGCAGGCCGGCGCGTATCCGGTCCGGTCCGGCGCCGTGCACCAGCAGGGCATAGGAAGCGATCAGCAGGATCTCGAAGAAGACGAAGAGATTGAACAGGTCGCCGGTGAGGAAGGCACCGTTGATGCCCAGCAACTGGAACTGGAACAGCGCATGGAAATCCGGGCCGCGCTTGTCGTCGCCGCGGCAGGCATAGAGCGCCGCGCCCGCGGCCAGTACCGCCACGGTGGTCAGCATCAGTGCGGCCAGGCGATCCAGCAGCAGGACGATGCCAAAGGGCGCTGGCCAGTCGCCCAGCGCATAGACCTCCAGCTGGCCGCCATTGGCCCGCTGCAGGAGCAGCAGCGCCAGCGGCAGCAGGCTCCCGGTGGCCAGCAGCGACACCCAGCGCGAGGCGGTTACGGAGAGCCGCGGACGCATCAGCAGGAAGCCGCCGGTAAACAGCGGGATGAGGATGGGCAGGATGAGCAGATGGTTCATCGGCGTGGCTCCTCGCCATCCACGTGGTCGGTGCGCAATTCACCCAGGGCCCGCAATGACAGGGCAACCACGAAGGCGGTCATGGCGAAGCCGATGACGATGGCGGTGAGCACCAGCGCCTGGGGCACCGGATCGGCATGCTCGGCGGCCTTGCCGATGACCGCCGACACGCCGGTACGCAGACGACCCATGGCGAACAGGAAGAGATTGACCGCATAGGACAGCAGGGTGAGACCAAGCACCACCGGATAGAGGCGCGCCCTGAGCAACAGGTAGACGCCGGTGGCGACCAGAACCCCGAGGGTCGAGCAGAACAGGATTTCCATGTTAGAGCACCTCCTGGCTGGAACCGTCGGTGTCCTTCTCGTCCCGGCTGACGTGGCCCAGGTTGGAGAGAATCAGCAACGTGGCGCCCACCACGGCGAGATAGACGCCAAGGTCGAAGATCAGCGCGGTGGCCAGTTCGGTCTTGCCGACCAGGGGGATGGCGAAGTAATCGAAGGCGGTGGTCAGGAAGGGTCGGCCAAACGCCAGCGAGCCCAACCCGGTGAGGGCGGCGATCAGCACCCCGAGGCCGCAGAGGGCGTGGTAGCTGATCGGCAGGCGGCGTTGCGTCCAGGCCACGCCATGGGCCACGTACTGCAGGATCAGGGCAATAGCGGTGACCAGGCCGGCGATAAAGCCGCCTCCCGGCAGGTTGTGTCCGCGGATGAAGATGAAGGCCGATACCAGCAGGGCCAGGGGCAGCAGCAGCCGTGCCACGTTGTCGAGGATCATCGGGTGGCTGTCGCGGGACCAGGGCGTGCCCTTGGGATCGACCAGCGGATGCGGCAGGTGCAGATGCTTGAGCAGGCCGTAGATACCCGCTGCGGCGATGGCCAGTACCGTCACCTCACCGAGGGTATCGAAGCCACGGAAGTCCACCAGGATGACGTTGACCACGTTGTAGCCGCCCCCGCCGGACACCGAGTTGGCCAGGAAGAAGTCGCCGATGTGCGTATAGGGACGGGTCAGCACGGCATAGGCCAGCAGGGCCACCAGCAACCCCAGGCCGCCGGCCAGCAGGACGTCGCGCAGGGCGCGAAGGCTGCTGGATTCGATGGGTGTGCGATCGGGCATGAAGAACAGCGCCAATACCAGCAGGATGACCGTCACCACCTCCACCGACAGCTGGGTCAGCGCCAGGTCGGGCGCCGAGTAGCGGGCGAACAGCAGGGCGACGATCAGGCCCACGGTGCTCAGGGCCATCAGTGCCTTGAGGCGGTTGCGGTGGAAATAGACGGTCAGCACCGCGGTCAGCATCAGGATGCCCAACCCCAGGGCGGTGAGCGGATCGAAGGGCGACAGAGCGACCGGACCGGTCAGGGTATCGAGACCCGACAGCGCCGCCACCAGCAGCACCACCGTGGCCAGCAGCATGAGCGTGATGTAGCGCTGCAGCGAGCCGCTTTCCAGGCCGAGGGTCAGGCGCCGGGCGAAGCCAGTCAGCCGACTCATGCTCTTCTCGAAGACCTGGAGGGCATCGATGTCGGGCAGGCCCTGCTGCCAGCGGAACAGCGGCTGGCGGAAGGCATAGACCAGCACGCCGCCGACCATGGCGACGAGGCTCATCATCAGGGCGGTGTTGAAGCCGTGCCAGATGGCCAGGCTGTAGTCGGGCAGGCTGCCGCCAAGGGCGGCGCTGGCCGCGGCGGCCAGCAGCGGCGCCACGGTGTAGCCCGGCACCACGCCCACCAGCAGGCAGAGCAGCACCAGGATCTCCACCGGAATCTTCATGTAGCGTGGCGGTTCGTGGGGCGGGTAGCGGGGCAGGTCGCGCGGTTCGCCGTTGAAGAAGACGTCGTGGATGAAACGCAGCGAATAGGCCACCGAGAAGACCCCGTAGAGCACCGCCATCGCCGGCACGATCCAGCTGAAGCTACCGAACAGGCCGTGGTTGAGGGTCTCGTTGAAGAACATCTCCTTGCTCAGGAAGCCGTTGAGCAGCGGCACCCCGCCCATGGCCGCGGCGGCGACCATGGCCAGCACCGCGGTGTGCGGCATGTAGCGCCAGAGTCCGGCCAGGCGGCGCATGTCGCGGCTACCGGTCTCGTGGTCGATGATGCCGGCGGCCATGAACAGCGAGGCCTTGAAGGTGGCGTGGTTGAGGATGTGGAACACCGCCGCCACGGTGGACAGCTGGGTGTCGAGGCCGAACAGCAGGGTGATCAGGCCCAGGTGGCTGATGGTGGAGTAGGCCAGCAGGCCCTTGAGGTCGTGCTGGAACAGCGCCAGGATGGCGCCCACCACCAGGGTGGTGAGACCGGTGAGGGTGACGATGTAGAACCACCACTCGGAGTCGGCCAGAGCCGGATAGAGCCGTGCCAGCAGGAAGACCCCGGCCTTGACCATGGTCGCCGAGTGCAGATAGGCCGAGACCGGCGTCGGCGCGGCCATGGCCTGGGGCAGCCAGAAGTGGAAGGGGAATTGCGCGGACTTGGTGAAGACGCCGAGCAGCACCAGGATCAGCGCCAGCGGATAGAGGGCATGGCCGGTGATCAGCGGGCCGGCGGCGAGGACGTCGGTCAGCTCGAAGCTGCCGACGATATGACCGAGCAGGAGGATGCCGGCGAGCAGGGCCAGGCCACCGCCGCCGGTGACGGTCAGGGCCATGCGCGCGCCCTGGCGGGCTTCCTTGCTGTGGCTCCAGAAACCGATCAAGAGGAAGGACGACAGGCTGGTCAGCTCCCAGAACACCAGCAGCAGCAGCAGATTCTCCGCCAGCACCACGCCCAGCATGGCGCCCATGAACAGCAGCAGGTAGGCGAAGAAGCGCCCGACCTTTTCATCCTTGCTCAGGTAATAGGTGGCGTAGAGGATCACCAGCAGGCCCATGACCAGGATCATCAGCGCGAACATCAGCCCCAGTCCGTCCAGGCGCAGGCTGAGGTTCAGCCCCAGCGCCGGCAACCAGTCGACCCGCTGCAGCAGCACGGCGCCATCCAGGACCGCGGGCAGTTGCGTGGCCAGCAGGGCCAGGGCCAGGGCCAGGGCCGGGGCCACGGCGGTGCCCAGGGCGCAGGCGCGCCGGCCGAAGCGATCGGTCGCCAGCGACAGCAGTGTTCCCAGGAAGGGCAACGCGATGATCAGCGCCAATACCATGCCTGCATCCTTTAGCTGAGCGCCTCACGGCGGTGGATAGAGGGGCTCCCTCGGACCTCGAGCGGCATTCGATCCGCCACGCAGAGATCGCCAAGGCGGCGAGAGGTGGGGAAATCGATGTTCGAGTTTCGTACAAGAACCGAAGGTTTAATAACCTAAGGTGATAATAAAAGAGAGACCACAAAATCCTAGCCCCGTCTCCCTTACAAAATATTAGGAAACAGCCAGGCAGCCTCCAGCACAGGGCGCAAACGCCCGGCAGGCGCTGCTCGGGTCTAACTGAGACCTCTGGGACGGGCTTTTGCTCAGCGCTGCGCGGGGGAGGGCTATCCGGTGCGGTGCCCAGGGCGCCGCACCGGATAGCAGGAAGAAAAAACCCGACACGCCAAAGGAGCAAGAGAACGCGCGTGTCGGGGGTAAGCGCCGGCGGTTAGCGCACCGGCGCGGGGGAAGCGTTGCCCTGGGCGAGACGGGGGGCTGCACGTCCCAGCCGCCACCCAAGGCCTTGTAGAGGGCGACGATGCCGCGATAGAGCTCGATTTCGCCCTGGGCCTGCTGGTCCTCGGCGGCCAGGCGTTCGCGCTGGGCGTCGAGCAGCACCAGGAAGTCGGTGCCGCCTTCGCGGTAGCGGATCTCGGCCTGGTCGGCGGCGGCGCGACTGGCCACCGACTGGCGGATCAGCGCCTGCAGGCGCTCCTGGCGACGGCCATAGTCGCTGAAGGCGTTGGCACTCTCTTCCAGGGCGGTCAGCACCTGCTGCTCGTAATTGGCCAGGGCCTCGTCGGAGCCGGCGCGGGCGCCGCGCAGGCGGGCGCGGACGCTGCCCAGGTCGAAGGCCGCCCAGCTGATGCTCGGGCCAAGGCCCCAGGCGCGGGCGGCACTGCTGCCGATCTGCGAGCCGCGCCCGGCGGTGAAACCGAGAAAGCCCGAGAGACTGACCCGCGGAAACAGATCGGCGGTGGCCACGCCCACGTCGGCGGTGGCGGCGGCCAGCCGGCGTTCGGCGGCCGCCACGTCCGGCCGGCGGCGCAGCAGCTCGCCGGGATCGCCGATGGGCAGGCGCTTGGCGATGGCCGGCAGGGCCTTGGGCGCGAGATCCACGCTGAGGGCATCCGGGCGCTGGCCGAGCAGGGTGGCGATGCGATTGCGCGCGCGGGTGGCCTGGGCCTGGAATTCCGGCAGGCTGGCTTCGGTGGCCGCCAGGCGTGCCTCGCTGCGCTGCACGTCGAGGTCGCTGCCCATGCCTTCGTCCCTCAGGGTCACGGTCAGGCGGCGTGCCTCGCGCTGATTGCCGAGGTTGTCACGGGCGATGCGTTCGCGCAGCTGGGCGCCGCGCAGGTCGCCATAGGCGTCCACCAGTTCGGCGATCAGGCTGACCTGCAGGCCGGCGAGATCCGAGGCCGCCGCTTCGGCGCGGGCATCGCTGGCTTCCAGGGTATGGCGCACGCGACCGAACAGGTCCAGCTCCCAGGCCATGTCCAGGCCCAGGTTATAGCGGTCGCTGTTGACCCGCTGTTCGGTGAAGCCGGGCTGCTGGGCCTTGCCGAGCTGGCTGCTGGCGCGGCTGGTGACCGTGGGGTAGAGGTCGTTGGCGTCGTCATCGCGCAGGGCGCGGGCGGCACGCAGCCGGGCGAACGCGGCGCGCAATTCGCGGTTGCCGTCCAGGCTGCTGGCGACCAGGGCATTGAGGGTCGGGTCCTCGAACTGGCGCCACCAGAGCGCTTCGAAGCGGCCCTGGTCATAGACCGCGGGCTGCTGGCTGGCCTTGAGTTGCGCAGGCGCGGGCTCGGGCGCCTGGTAGTGCGGACCGACGGCGCAGGCGGAGACCGCCAGCGCCAGCAGCAGGGGAGCGAAAGCCTTCATGCCTGGGCCTCCTGGGCAACGGCGGAGCGGGCCTGGCGACGCTCCACGAAGGCGCGTACCAGCACATAGAACAGCGGTGTGAGCAGCAGGCCGAAGAAGGTCACCCCGAGCATCCCGGAGAACACCGCGACGCCCATGGCATGGCGCATCTCGGCGCCGGCACCGGTCGAGGTCACCAGGGGTAGCACGCCCATGATGAAGGCGAAGCTGGTCATCAGGATGGGTCTCAGCCGCAGGCGGCAGGCCTCCAGCACCGCGGCGACGCGGTCCTTGCCGGTGGCCTGCTGGTCCTTGGCGAACTCGACGATGAGGATGGCGTTCTTGCACGCCAGGCCCACCAGCACGATCAGGCCGATCTGGGTGAAAATGTTGTTGTCGCTGCCGGCCAGGATCACCCCGGTGATGGCCGAGAGCAGGGTCATGGGCACGATCAGGATCACCGCCAGCGGCAGACTCCAGCTCTCGTACTGGGCGGCCAGCACCAGGAAGGCCAGCAGCACGCAGAGCGGGAACACCAGCAGGGCGGTATTGCCGGAGAGGATCTGCTGGTAGGTCAGCTCGGTCCATTCGAAGGTCATGCCATTGGGCAGTTCCTGCTTGAGCAGCCCCTCGATGGCCGCCTGGGCCTGGCCGGAGCTGTAGCCCGGGGCCGGCGCGCCGTTGATCTCGGCGGTCAGGAAGCCGTTGTAGTGCATCACTCGATCGGGGCCGGCGGTGTCGCTGATCTTGACGAAGGTGGACAGGGGCACCATCTCGCCGCGGTCGTTGCGCACCTTGAGCTGGCCGATCTGCTCGGGCTCCAGGCGGAAGCGCTGGTCGGCCTGGACGTTGACCTGGAAGGTACGGCCGAAGCGATTGAAGTCGTTGGCGTAGACCGAGCCCAGGTAGGCCTGCAGGGTGTCGAAGATGGCGTCGATGGGCACCCCGTGGGTCTTGGCCTTCTCGCGATCGATGTGGGCATCGATCTGCGGCACGTTGACCTGGTAGCTGGTGAACAGCGACTCCGGCGCCAGCTCCGGCAGCTGCCGCGCCTTGGCCAGCACGCTCTGGGTCTGGGCGTAGAGTTCTTCGTAGCCCAGGTTGCCGCGGTCCTCCACCTGCAGGCGGAAGCCGCCGATGCTGCCCAGCCCCTGCACCGGTGGCGGCGGGAAGATGGCGATGATGGATTCCTGGATGGCGGCGAATTCGCCGTTCAGCTGGGCGGCGATGGCGCCGGCCGACAGCAAGGGATCACGGCGCTCCTCGAAGGGCTTGAGGGTCACGAAGACGATGCCGCTGTTGGGGCTGTTGGTGAAGCCGTTGATGGACAGGCCGGGGAAGGCCACGGTGCTTTCCACGCCCGGATGCTTGAGGGCGATGGCCGACATGCGGCGGATGACGTCTTCGCTGCGATCCAGCGTGGCGGCGTCGGGCAGCTGGGCGAAGGCCACCAGGTACTGCTTGTCCTGGGGCGGCACGAAGCCGGTCGGCGTCTTCATCAGACCCAGGCCGGTCAGGCTCAGGAGGATCACATAGAGCACCAGCACGATGGAGCCACCGCGCAGCACCCGGCGCACGGCGCCGACATAGCCGTGGCTGGCCTTGTCAAAGAAGCGGTTGAAGGGGGCGAACAGCCAGCCGCCGAACAGCCGGTCGAGCAGGCGCGAGAAGCGGTCCTTGGGCGCGTCGTGGCCCTTGAGCAGCACCGCGGCCAGGGCCGGCGACAGGGTCAGGGAGTTGAAGGCCGAGATCACCGTGGAGATGGCGATGGTCAGGGCGAACTGGCGATAGAACTGCCCGGTGAGCCCGGAGATGAAGGCGGTCGGCACGAACACCGCGCAGAGCACCAGGGCGGTGGCGATGATGGGGCCGGTCACCTCGCCCATGGCGCGCCGGGTGGCGGCCACCGGATCGAGGCCGAGGCCGATGTTCCGCTCGACGTTTTCCACCACCACGATGGCGTCGTCCACCACGATGCCGATGGCCAGCACCAGGCCGAACAGCGACAGCGCATTGAGCGAGAAGCCGAAGGCGTGCATCACCGCGAAGGTGCCGATCAGCGACACCGGCACTGCCGCCAGCGGAATGATCGAGGCGCGCCAGGTCTGCAGGAACAGGATCACCACCAGCACCACCAGGATGATGGCTTCGAACAGGGTGTGCACCACGGCCTCGATGGAGCCGCGCACGAAGATGGTCGGGTCGTAGACGATCTCGTAGTCCATGCCCTGGGGGAAGCCCTGCTTGAGCTCGGCCATCTTGGCGCGCACCTGGTTGGACAGGTCGATGGCATTGCTGCCGGGGCGCTGGAAGATCGGGATGGCCACCGCCGGCTGGTTGTTCAGCAGGGATCTCAGGGCGTACTGGTTGGAGCCCAGTTCGATGCGGGCGATGTCGCGCAGCCGGGTGATCTGGCCGTCGCTGCCGGCGCGCACGATGATGTTGGCGAATTCCTCCTCATCCACCAGGCGGCCCTGGGTGTTGATGGCCAGCTGGAAGCTGGTGCTGCCGGGAGCCGGCGGCGCGCCGAGGGCACCGGCGGCGACCTGGCGATTCTGCTCGCGGATGGCGGTGACCACGTCGCTGGCGGTCAGGCCGCGCGAGGCGACCTTGTCCGGATCGAGCCAGACGCGCAGGGAATAGTCGCCCATGCCGAACAGCTGGACATCGCCCACGCCGTCCAGCCGCGCCAGTTCGTCCTTGACGTTGATCAGGGCGTAGTTGGACAGATAGAGCATGTCGTAGCGCTGATCCGGCGAGGTCAGGTGCACCACCATCGCCAGGTCCGGCGAGGCCTTGTCGGCGGTCACGCCGAGGCGCTGCACCTCTTCCGGCAACTTGGGCAGGGTGCGGGTGACGCGATTCTGCACCTGCACCTGGGCGGTATCCAGGTTGGTGCCCAGGGCGAAGGTGATGGTCAGGGTCAGCTTGCCGTCGGCGGTGGACTGGGACGACAGGTAGAGCATGTGCTCCACGCCGTTCATGGCCTGCTCCAGGGGCGCGGCGACGGTTTCGCCGATCACCTTGGGGTTGGCGCCGGGGAAGGTGGCGCGCACCACCACGGTGGGCGGGACCACCTCGGGGTATTCGCTGATCGGCAGCTGGAACAGCGAGATGGCCCCGCCGATCAGGATGATCAGCGAGAGCACGGCGGCGAAGATCGGCCGGCGGATGAAGAACTGGGAGAAGTTCATCGGAGCAGTCCTTGAGCGAAGGGCGTGCAGAGGCGCAGCCATCGCGGCCATGGGCCGCTCCTACAGGCACGGACGCCACCGGAGGAGCGGTCCATGACCGCGATACCGCGATGCCTGGACGGGAGAAAGTCTGAAACGGGACGGGGTGGAGCCTGGGGTCTAGCGCCTACCCACCTTGAGCGGCTGGGTAGGCGCCGGCAGGCTGGCGAGGACGGCGTCGCGCTGGCGCTTGAGGGTAGCCAGGGTGGTGGCATCGGCCATGGGCACCGACTGGGCGTCGACGGTCATGCCCGGGCGCACCCGCTGCAGGCCGTTGACCACGATGCGATCGCCGGCTTCCAGCCCCTTGCGCACGATGCGCAGACCTTCCAGGCGCGGACCCAGGTCGACGGTGCGATAGGCCGTCTTGCTCTGGCCATCCACCACCAGCACGAATTTCTTGCCCAGGTCGGTGCCCACGGCGGCGTCCTGGATCAGGGTGCCGTCGTAGGTGCCGCTGCCCACCAGCCGCAGCCGGGCGTAGAGCCCCGGGGTGAAGCGACCGTCGGCGTTGTCGAATACGGCGCGACCATGGATGGTGCCGGTGCGCGGATCGAGCTGGTTGTCCATGAAGTCCATGTGGCCTTCATGGGAGAAATCGTCCTCGTTGGACAGCGCCATGTAGACCGGGCTGGCCGCGCCGCGCTGACCCTGGCGGGCCAGGGCCTGCTGCTTGAGGAAGACGCGCTCGTCGGCGTCGAAATAGGCATAGACCTTGTCGGTGGAGACCAGGGTGGTGAGGCGGGTGTCGCCGGCGTTGACCAGGTTGCCAGCGGTCACCTCGGCGCGACCGACGCGCCCGTCGATGGCGGCGCGGACCTCGGTGAAGCCCAGATTCAGGCGCGCGGCATCCAGTTGTGCCTGGGCAGCGGCGACGCTGGCCTTGGCTTCCTGGGCGGCGCTGCGGCGGGCCTCGACGATTTCCGCGGAGATGGCGTTGCTGCTGCGCAGGCGTTCGCCGCGGGCGGCTTCGTCGGCGGTGCGACTGGCGCTGGCGCGGGCCTGTTGCAGCTCGGCTTCGAGGCGCTTGACCTCGGCCTGGAAGGGGCGCGGATCGATCTGCAGCAGCAGGTCGCCACGCTTGACCCGGGCACCCTCGTGGAAGAGCACGCGGTCGACATAGCCGGAGACGCGCGGACGGACCACCACGGACTCGGGCGCTTCCAGGCGGCCGGTCACCTCGTCCCATTCCACCACCGGCTGGCGCAGCACCTCGGCGGCGCTCACCTTGGGCGCGGGCGGCGCGGCGCTGGCCTGGGGATGGGAATCGCCGCAGGCGGCAAGGAACAGCGTGGAGGTCAGGGCCAGGGGGCCGAGGGTTTTCGCGAAGAGATCCATGTTCGAGTCCGCCCGAGGTGGAAAGAGGTCAGGGAGGCGAGTCTGCCGCCGGGGAAGGGCGACGACGAATCGAAGGGCTCGAACTTATTTATCGATGATGGTGATGGTTTTGCCGTAGGTATCGCTGCCGGTGATGGCGTCCAGTGTAGAGCTGCAGCCTAGAGCGCTTCAGCTCGGCGTTCGCCCTGGGCTAGAGTGGCAGGGCTGCAGACCCTGTCCTTGCCCAAGCGCGTCGCGATGGTCTCCAGGCTCCGGCCGAGATCTCGCTGCAGGAGGATGACGATGTTGCTATCTAGCCACGCCCTGGTATTGATCACTGCGCTACTGGCCAGCGCGGCAACGGCCGCCCAGCCGGTCTTGCCGACGCCCGCGCCTGCTCATTCTGAATACCTGTTCCTGGCCGGCAACGGAGGAGCCGGCGGTGCAGGTGGCGCAGGCGGTAGCGGCGCGCTACCGGGCAAGGGTGGTAGCGGGGGACAGGGCGGTGCCGCCGGGCCTGGCGGCGTTCCCGGCGTAAAAGGTGCGGACGGTGCCGAGGGAGTCGTTATCCCTGATCGTCGGACGCATCGCGGCGGCCAGAGGCACGACACTGGCGGGCGCTAGAGACTGTCCGGATCGCCAATGAACATCTGGATCCGCGACCTCAGCCAGCGTTCGCCGGGGTCGTGATCCTGGGCGCCGCTCCAGGCCATGGGCAATTCATGGCTGCCGTCGCGCAGCTCTTCCGGCGGGTCCTCGTACCTCAGGCCGCCGGTGCTGGCCAGCAGGCGCGCGGTGTAGTCCGGCACCATCACCAGCAGATCGGTTTCCGCCAGCAGCGACCCCAGGCCATTGAACTGGGGCACCGCCAGCACCACCCGGCGCTGGCGACCGAGCTTGTCGAGCAACTCGTCGATATAGCCGGTGAGATCGCCGGCATAGGACACCAGGGCATGGGGGCGGGCGCAGTATTCGTCCAGGGTCAGGCGCCCGGGCTTGCTGTCGGCGCGCAGCACCTTGAAGCCGAAGCGGCGCACCGGCCGGCGCTTGGCATTGGCCGGCAATTCCTCGGTATAGCCCACCGCCACGGTGATCTCGCCGGAGGCCAGCATGCCGGCGGCGGTCAGGTAGTTCATCCGCCGCACCACCAGGGTGGTGCCGGGTGCCTCGATGCGAATGCGCCTGAGCAGCGGCGGCAGCAGGGCGAATTCGACGTCGTCGGACAGGCCGACGCGAAACACCCGGTCGGCGCTGGCCGGCTCGAAACTCTGGGTGCGGCTCACCGCGCTGGAGATCTGGTCCAGCGCCGGCGACAGCAGCGCGGCGATCTCCTGGGCCCGCGGGGTGGGTTCCATGCTGCGTCCGGTGCGGACGAACAGCGGATCGTCGAACAGGGTGCGCAGCCGCGCCAGGGCCGCGCTGATCGCCGGCTGGCCGAGAAACAGCTTTTCCGCGGCACGGGTGACGCTGCGCTCGAGCATCAGGGTCTCGAACACGATGAGCAGGTTGAGGTCGACGCGACGCAGATCGGTACGGTTCATTCAGGCCCCGGCAGGGAGTGGATCGATACCCCCGATGTCCATTATCGATGGGGATGCATAGAATCCTAAGGGAAGGCTGGTTAGAGTCCTAGTCATAGCAGTCCGCCTCGGCAAACGTCCCGGGGTTGGCATCAACGCGAGGTAATGCCATGTCCCGCCTGATCCAGTTCACCGAATTCGGCCCGCCGGAGGTGCTCGCCTGCATCGACCGACCCATGCCCGTGGCGGGTCCCGGCGAGGTGCTGGTGCGGGTCCAGGCCATCGGCGTGAGCTGGTACGACGTGCTCTGGCGGCAGAATCTGGCCCCCGAGCAGGCCGTGCCGCCGGCCGGTCTCGGCTGCGAGCTGGCCGGGGTGGTCACCGCCCTGGGCGAGGGCGTGGCCGACCTGGCGGTGGGCGATCGCGTGGCCAGCTTCCTGGGGCACGACATCAATCGCTACCCGGCCTATGGCGACGACCTGGTCTATCCGGCCACCTCCCTGGTGCGCTACCCGGACGTGCTCAGCCCGGTGGAAGCCGCGGTGCACTACAACCCGCTGCTCACCGTCTATACCGCGCTGATGCACCAGGCCCGGCTGCAACCGGGCGAGTGGGTGCTGATCACCGATGCCAGTCGCTGCTGCGGCCCGGCCTCCATCCAGTTGGCCAAGGCCCTGGGTGCCCGGGTCATCGCCAGTACCCACGATGCCGGCGACCGTGACTACCTGCGGGAGCTGGGTGCGGAAAGGGTCATCGCCGCCGAGGAAGAGGACCTGGTCAGCCGCATCGCCAGCATCACCGACGGCGTCGGCGTGCACGTCGCCCTGGATGCCCTGGGCGGTCCGCAACTGGCGCTGCTCGGCGAGGCCATGGCGCCCCGCGGCCGGCTGCTGCTCTACGGCCTCAACGGGGGCAACCAGACCCCGCTGCCGGCCTGCGCGGCCTTCAAGAAGAAATTCAAGCTCTACATCCACTGTGTGCAGGACTTCACCGGCCAGCCAGAGATGGGCCTGGAAGCCGATTGCGCTGCGGTGCGCGAGGCCCTGCAGCACATCGACCAGCTGACCCGCGATCGCCTGCTTAAGGCGCAGATCAAGCAGGTCTTTCCCTTCGAGCAGTTCGTCGAGGCCCACCGCTGCATGGAGCAGTGCCCCACCCGGGGACGTGTCGTTATCAGCGTCGAGTGATGGATCGGGCCATAGAAAAACCCACGCCAAGGCGTGGGTTTTTTATTGCCTGCGGCGCTAGGCGGCGGCTTTCTTCTGCAGCGGCGGCGTGGCGCGATTGACCCGCGTCTTGGCGCCGAAGAAGGCCACACTGAGGAAGTGCAGTGGACTGATGCGTTCCAGCACCAGCTTGAGCGCCACCGGCAGGAACAGGCCCATGACCATGCTGACGCTGAAGACCACCCAGACGTCGTGCACCTGCAGCTTGTTCAGCACGATGCGCGCACCGGCGGTGCCGAAGACGTGGAACAGGTAGATCTCGAAGGAGAAGTAGCCCAGCCAGGCCAGCGGCTTGAAATAGAAGCGGCGGGCAATCAGCAGGCTGATGGCGGCCAGACCGAGGGCGGTACCGATGATGGCCATGTCGGTCTCGTCGAGATCGACTAGTTCGAACAGATAGGCCTGGTCCATGGCCACCAGGATCACCAGGGCCACGGCCATGGTCGCGACATTGCGTTGGGTGATGAGCTGCGCGCCGAAGCGGTAGAGACCCAGGCCCAGCAGGAAGAAGGGGAACAGCTGCACCGCCTTGTAGAGGCTGAACAGGTCCGGGAAGCTTTCCCAGGCGAAGGAGGCCGCCAGGGCCACGGCGAACACCAGGCCGAAATTGCGCAGGGTCAGCAGCAGGCCGGCCTTTTCCAGCAGGGCGATCACCACGAAGATGCAGAAGATCGATTGCAGGAACCAGAAGTGCGCGTAGCTGAAGAAGTAGATGCTGAATATGTCGGTCAGCTGCGGCTTGTAGTTGGTGTTGGGCACGGCCATCTGCAAGGCGAAGAACAGCGTCGACACCACCAGCAGGGGAATTCCGATGCGTTTGAACTTGCCCTGGTAGAAGCGTGACAGGTCGCTGCCGGTATTCACTGGGCGCAGCGCATAGACATAGCCGGAGATGGCGGTGAACAGCGGCATCCGGACATAGACGAGGGAATCGTAGAGATAGCGCAGCACCGATTCGTCGGGCACCTTCATGCCCAGGGTCGACGAACTGCCGATGACATGGCCCGCTACCATCAGAAACAGCGCCAGTCCGCGAATCGTCTCGATGCGCAGATCCTTTTCAGGCGTGGTCTTGGTCATGCTGAGTCCTCTGTACTAGCTAAGCGAGACAGCGTTTCCACGGGAGTGGGAAAGGATGTCGGCGCATCAGATCATCTGAGCTTGGTGAGCTTAGGCTAGTTCGTTAGCTTCCTTGCGGTAAGGGCGGGAAAAGTCCGGCTTTTCTTGCGCTGCATCACTTTTCTGTGAATGGATTTCTGGAAGTGTGAACTTGCAACGGCAGCGAACAGCGTTGATTAAGGTGGCATTGTGCCAGTCTTAAAGCGATCTTAAGCCAAGGTGCGGTAAGGCGGAGGCGGCCGGTCAGGCCGCCGCAGGCAGGCTCAGACGAACGCCTTGCCGTCCAGAATCGCCTTGCGCCAGCGGGTGATGCGCATCTCGCCCGGCAGACCGGCGCTGGTGAAGGGATCCTGGGCGATGAAGGCTTCCGCCTCGGCGCGGGTTTCCACATCGACGATATAGACGCTGCCGGTGGCGGTCTCGCCATCGTCACTGAGCTTGGCGCCACAGGCCAGCAGGGCAGCGGCGTTCTCGCGCAGGAAATCCAGGTGGGCCGGGCGATGCTGCTGGCGCAGGGCCAGGCTGTCCGGCTTGTCGAAGGTCTCGATCAGAAAAGGCATGGCAGGCTCCGTTGGGGTCGACGGCCCCGGTGGCCGCCGCTGGCGCAGGGTGGCGCGATCCTGGTGTCAGCGTCAATCGGACCTTGGCCTGCTCTCTCCGCCTGGCCCGAGCATAGCCTTAGCAGAGAAATGTATTAAACATTCCGGTCTAGATAAGCCAGGCTGACCTTTCCAAATGGAATATAAGGAAGGCTGCCATGTTTCGTTGCTCGCTTCGTCGACTCCTGGGAGGCTGCAGCACGCTGGTGCTGGCGCTCGCCGTCCTCGCGCCGGCGCAAGCCGCCGACCAGGCCCTGCGCATCGGCTATCAGAAGGGCGGCGGTCTGCTGGCCGTGCTCAAGGCCCAGGGCACCCTGGAACAGGCCCTGGGCGCCCAAGGCTATCAGGTGAGCTGGCGCGAATTCCAGGCCGGTCCGCAGTTGCTGGAGGCGCTCAACGCCGGCAGCATCGACGTCGGCTACACCGGTTCACCGCCGCCGATCTTCGCCCAGGCGGCCGGGATCGATCTGGTCTACCTGGGCGCGGAACCGGCCAGCGAAGCGGTGGAGGCCATCCTGGTGCCGACCGCCTCGCCGATCCATGACGTGGTCGGGCTCAAGGGCAGGAAGGTGGCGGTGCAGAAGGGCTCGAGCGCCAACTTCCTGCTGGTCGCCGCCTTGGAAAAGGCCGGGCTGAGCTTCAAGGACATCCAGCCGGTCTATCTGCCGCCAGCCGATGCCCGCGCCGCCTTCGTCAACGGCTCGGTGGACGCCTGGGTGGTCTGGGACCCCTATCTCGCGGCCATCCAGCAGAGCCAGCCGGTGCGCGTGCTCGCCGACTACCAGGGGCTGCTGCACGCCAACAGCTTCTATGAAGGCTCGCGCCGTTTCGCCGACGCCCACCCCGCGGCGATCCGGCTACTGCTGGCGGAGCTGGCCAAGGCCGGTGCCTGGGCCAATGCCCACAAGCCCGAGGTGACGCGCATCCTGGCTGCCCAGATCGGGCTGCCGGAAACGGTGATCGCCACCTGGCAGGCGCGTACCGGGTATGGCGCGACGGCGCTGACGCCGGAGATCATCGCCACCCAGCAGCAGACCGCCGACATCTTCAAGGCCCAGGGGCTGATTCCCCGGGCGGTGGATGTCAGTCAGGCGGTCTGGCAGGCGCCCTAGGACGGCTAGGCGCGGCGGGGCAGGAGGTAACCCAGCAGAAACATCCCGGCGGTGGCCACCACCACCGAGGGCCCAGCCGGGGTGTCCTGGTACCAGGACAGGGTCAGACCCAGGCAGACCGCGGCCATGCCCAGCAGGCTGGCGCCACAGGCCATCTGCTCGGGGCTGCGGGCATGGCGCTGGGCGGTGGCGGCGGGAATGATCAGCAGCGAGGTGATCAGCAGCACCCCGACGATCTTCATGGCCACGGCGATGACGATGGCCACCAGCAGCATCAGCGCCAGGCGGATCCAGGTCACCGGCAGGCCTTCGACCTGGGCCAGCTCCTCGTGCACGGTGATGGCCAGCAGCGGCCGCCACAGGCAGGCCAGGGCCACCAGCACCACGGCGCTGCCGCCAAGGATCCAGCGCAGATCGTTGGGCCCCACCGCCAGCAGATCACCGAACAGGTAGCTCATCAGGTCGATGCGCACCTCGTGCATGAACGACAGCGCCACCAGGCCCAGCGACAGGGTGCTGTGGGCGAGGATGCCCAGCAGGGTGTCGGCGGCTAGGCCGCGACGGCGCTGCAGCACCACCAGCACCACGGCCAGCGCCAGGCAGCCGACGGTGACGGTCAGGGTCGGACTGACATCCAGCAGAAAGCCCACGGCGACCCCGAGCAGGGCGGCGTGGGACAGGGTG
The DNA here is from genome assembly GCF_009765395.1 of Pseudomonas sp. BAV 4579. Lineage (NCBI taxonomy): Bacteria > Pseudomonadati > Pseudomonadota > Gammaproteobacteria > Pseudomonadales > Pseudomonadaceae > Pseudomonas > Pseudomonas sp. BAV 4579. The sequence goes on from NZ_WHOV01000017.1 coordinate 86,479, forward strand.
TCGCCGAAATAGGCCATGCGCCGCCAGACCACGAAGGAGCCGAGGGGACCGGCGACGAGGGCGAGGGCGAGACCGGCGAGCAGGGCATACAGCAGGAAATCAGCCATGCTTGCAGTGGGCTCCATGGACATGCGGGGTCTTGACCACGCTGCCATGCAGGTCGTGGGCGTGATCGTGGTGATGGTGATAGACGGCGAGGTTGCGCGCACTCTGGCCGAACAGCGCCTGATAGGCCGGATCACCGCTGACCTGCTCGGGATGGCCGGAGCAGCAGATGTGGCGATTCAGGCAGATCACCTGGTCGGTGGCGCCCATCACCAGATGCAGGTCGTGGGAGACCATCAGCACGCCACAGCCATGGCGCTCGCGCAACTGGCCGATCAGTCGGTACAGCTCGCTCTGGCCGTTGATGTCGACGCCCTGCACGGGCTCGTCGAGCACCAGCAACTCGGGCTGGCGAAGCAGCGCGCGGGCCAGCAGCACCCGCTGCAGCTCGCCGCCGGAAATGCTCTGCAGGGGACTGTCGATGACGCCCTCGGCGCCTACCTCACCCAGGGCGGCCAGGGCACTGGCGCGATTCACGCCCGGCACCAGGCGCAGGAAACGCAGCACCGACAGCGGCAGGGTGGCATCCACCTGCAGCTTCTGCGGCATGTAGCCGATGCGCAGCCGCGGGCGCCGCCAGACACTGCCGCGATCGGGCGTGAGCAGGCCGAGCACGCTGCGCACCAGGGTGGTCTTGCCGGCGCCATTGGGGCCGATGAGGGTGACGATGCGGCCGGGGTCCAGGGTCAGGCTGACCTGGTCGAGCACCGCCTGCCCGGCAAAGGTCACGCCGACATCCTGCAGCCGGATCAGCGCCTCGCTCATGCCTGCTTCCGGCAGGCGGCGCACTGACCGACCACTTCCACGGTCTGGCCTTCCACCTGGAAGCCCACGGCGCTGGCGCCGTCGAGGATGGCCTGGTGCACCGCCGGCTGTTCCAGCTCGATGCTCACCTGGCAGCTGCGGCAGATCAGGAACTGGCCCTGGTGAGCCTCGCCGGGATGGTTGCAGCCGACGAAGGCGTTGAGCGAGGCGATGCGGTGCACCAGGCCGTTCTCGACCAGGAAATCCAGCGCCCGGTAGACGGTGGGCGGCGCGGCGCGGCGGCCATCCTGCTCGCTGAGCACGGCCAGGATGTCGTAGGCGCCAAGCGGCTTGTGGCTTTGCCAGACCAGCTCCAGCACCCGCTTGCGCAGGTCGGTGAGGCGCACGCCGGCGCGGCTGCAGAGTGTGTCGGCCTCGGCCAGCGCGTGGGCGACGCAGCGCGAATGATCGTGGGGCCGAAAGGCCAGGGGGGCGTCGGACATGAAACAGTACCTTGGGAGCCAGGACGTTATTATATTGCACCTCTCTTAAGAATCGGGATTTTCACGTGCCGCGCCTCCTACCCCTCGTCGCCTCCCTGCTGCTCGCCTGCACCCTGCTGCCCGCCCAGGCCGAGGTGAAGGTGCTGACCAGCATCAAACCCCTGCAACTGATCGCCGCGGCCATCCAGGACGGCACCGGCCAGCCGGCCGTGCTGCTGCCACCGGGCGCCTCGCCGCACCATTACGCCCTGCGGCCCTCGGACCTGCGCCAGGTGCGCGAGGCCAACCTGGTCTACTGGATCGGCCCGGATCTGGAGACCTTCCTGCCGGCGGTGCTCAAGGAACGCCAGGGTCCCAGCCTGGCCATCCAGGAATTGCCCGGCCTGCACCTGCGCCGCTTCGGCGCAGAGCAGGCGGACGCCCATGACGACGATCACGGCGATGAGCACGAGCACGAGCACGAGCACGAGCACGAGCACGAGCACGAGCACGAGCATGGGCACGGTGATGAGCAGGGCGGCGAACCGGAATACGCCCACGACCACGACCATCGTCCGGGCAGCCTGGATGCCCATCTCTGGCTGAGCCCGGCCAATGCCCGGGTGATCGCCACCCGACTGGCCGCCGACCTGAGCCAGGCCGATCCGGCCAATGCGCAACGCTACGCGGCCAACCTCAAGACCTTCGAAAGCGCACTGGCCGCCAAGGACCAGAGCCTGCGCACCCAGCTGGCGCCGCTGGCCGGCAAGCCCTATTTCGTCTTCCACGAGGCGTTCGACTATTTCGAGGAAGCCTATGGTCTGAGCCATCGCGGCGTCTTCGCCCTGGGCGCCGACGTCCAGCCCGGCGCCCGTCACGTGGCCGCCATGCGCGAAGAACTCAAGGCCGCCGGCCCGACCTGCGTCTTCACCGAGCCGCCGCTGCAGCCAAAGATCGCCACCACCCTGAGCAGCGGTCTGCCGGTGACCCTGGTGGAACTCGATCCCCTCGGCGCAGGCATCCCGGTCGGTGCTCAAGGCTATGCCCAGCTCCTGCAGACCGTGGCCGACACCCTGGGCGGCTGCCTGGGCAAGCTGCCCTGAACCCCTGCCGGGCGTCTGATCGGCAACCGCTGCCATCCGTCGCTCTCGGGCCACTTCGCGGCCGTTCAGCTTGCGTTCAGGACGAGTTCAGGCAGCGTTCAGGGCCATTGGCCTAATCTGCAACTGTCAGATCAGCAACGCCGAGGTCGCCCGGACATGTTCACCCTAGCGCAGCTCCCGCTACGGCAGATCGTCCGGACACTTCGACCCGACCTGGCGATGTTCATCCTTGTAACTCCACTGCAGGGTCACCAAGTCAGCTCTGGTCCCCTGTAGCCGTCTCGCGACGGAGCCGTCCCCCAACGGCAGTTTCCGATCCCCATGAAGTGCTCCTTACCTCTCCAACTGGAGAGGTTTTTTTTGCCTGGAATAAAGTGAGTGACCCCGTCCATGCCTCACCCGCGCTCGCCGTCAGCCCGCCAAAGCCGCCATAATCGGTACCGGGGCGTCGCTGCGCGCAGCCTGAGCTACGTGCGGTCGCAGCCACAGAGAGTCTCGTTAGCTGTTCAGGAGTCTGCATGAAGATCCTCGTCGTCGAAGACGAAAACCTGCTGCGCCACCACCTCAAGGTGCGTCTGGGTGAAGCCGGTCATGTCGTCAATGCCGTGGCCGATGCGGAAGAAGCGCTCTACAGCGCCCGCGAATTCCACCACGATCTCGCCATCATCGACCTGGGCCTGCCCGGCATGAGCGGCCTCGATCTGATCCGTCAGCTGCGCAACCAGGGTGCCACCCTGCCAATCCTCATCCTCACGGCCCGCGGCAGCTGGCAGGACAAGGTCGAGGGCCTCGGTGCCGGGGCGGACGACTACGTGGTCAAGCCCTTCCAGTTCGAAGAACTGGAGGCACGCCTCAATGTGCTGCTGCGCCGCTCGGCGGGTTTCGTCCAGCCGAGCATCCGCGCCGGGTCGCTCAAGCTGGACCTGGGCCGCCAGCAGGCCTTCAACGAAGAACAGCCGCTGCAGCTGACCGCCTACGAATACCGGCTGCTGGAATACCTGATGCGCAACCACCAGCAGGTGATCACCAAGGAGCGGCTCATGGAGCAGCTCTACGACGATGACGGCGAGCACGACAGCAACGTCATCGAGGTGCTGGTCGGCCGCCTGCGGCGCAAGCTGGAGGCCAGCTGCCAGATGCAACCCATCGAAACGGTCCGGGGCCGCGGCTACCTGTTCACCGAGCGCTGCCAGTGATCCGTTCCTTTCGCGTGCGGCTGCTGCTCAGCGCGGCGCTGCTGGTGATCGTCTGCCTGGCGCTGATCGTGCCGGCGATCCGCAATGCCTTCGACCGTACCGTGGAAAACTTCGTCGCCGCGCGGCTGGAAGCCAACGCCAACACCCTGATCGGCGCGGCGCGGGCCATCGACGGGCGCCTGGCGATGCCGGAGATGATCGCCGAAGAGGTCTTCGACCGACCCGGTTCGCCGATCCTCGGCTATGTCTACGACCAGAACGGTCGCCTGCTCTGGCGCTCGCGCTCGGCGATCAAGGAGCGGCCCAACTACCGGCCGACCTTCGACGGCGGCGGGGTCAAGCTGGTCAAGGCCACCGACGACCAGGGCCAGGGCTTCTTCGTCTTCGATCGCGAGGTGCTGCTGGGCAATCCGCCGGTGGCCGGTTTCAGCGTGGTCACCATGCAGCCGGCCGAGGAATACGAACGGCTGCGCGCGACCTTCGTGCATCAGGTGATTCTCTGGCTGGTCGGGGTGCTGGGTGCGCTGCTGGTATTGCTGGCCTTGGTCATGCAGTGGAGCCTGAGACCGCTGCGCCGCCTCAGCCAGCAGCTGGACGCGGTGGAAACCGACCAGCGCGAGCTGCTCGACGAAAAGAACGTGCCCAGCGAGATCAGCCGTCTGATCCGCTCGCTCAACCGCCTGCTCGACCACGAACGACTGCAGCGCGAGCGCTACCGCGACACCCTGGGCGATCTGGCCCACAGCCTGAAGACCCCCTTGGCGATGTTGCAGGGGGTGACCGAGGAATTGCGCCGGCAGCCGCAGCTGGATCAGGAGGTCGGCACCCTGCAGACCCAGATCGAGCGCATGAACCAGCAGGTGATGTACCAGTTGCAGCGGGCCACCCGCCAGGGCGGCGCGGTACTCAGCCGGCCGCTGGAACTGGCGCCGCTGCTGGACTCCCTGTTCAGCACCCTGGACAAGGTCTATGCCGAGAAACGCGTCCAGGCCGAGATGGACCTGCCGCCGAATCTGCGGGTGCAGGCCGAGGAAGCCGCCATGCTGGAGGTGTTCGGCAATCTCCTGGAAAACGCCTATCGGCTCTGCCTGACCCAGGTGCGGGTCAGCGCCCGCCGCCATACCGAGCACTGGGTGCTCGACATCGAGGACGACGGCCCGGGCATCCCTGCCGAACGGCGCGAAAGCGTGCTGCGCCGCGGCATGCGCATGGACAGCCGGCACCCGGGGCAGGGCATCGGCCTGGCGGTAGTGCAGGACATCCTCGAAGGCTATCGCAGCAGCCTGACTATCGACGAGTCGAGTCTGGGCGGCGCCCGTATCCGCTTCCGCCTGCCGGCGGCGATTTCCCCGGAGCGGCCTTCCTTGGTGCACAATGGCGCCAGGACGTGACCCATGGGTCATGGCTTGCGTCTGCTCCTGATAGTGAAATTCTGTCTGTAAGGACCCCGGCATGAGCCGCGACTGCCGTCACCTCGAATCCCTGTTGCACCACGATATTCCCATCACCAAGGCCCTGGGCCTGGAAGTCCGCGACTGGAGCGAGCAGCGCCTGCAGCTGCATGCTCCGCTGGATGCCAACATCAACCACGCCAGCACCATGTTCGGCGGCAGTCTCTATTGCGTGGCCGTGCTGGCCGGCTGGGGCTGGCTGTACCTGCGCCTGCGCGAAGCCGGCATCGAAGAAGGCCACATCCTTATCCAGGAAGGCCAGATCAGCTATCCGCGGCCCATTACCGCCGACGCCCTGGCCTATGGCGAACCGCCCGAAGCCCGCGCCTGGGAACGCTTCGAGACCACCTTCCGCCGCCGCGGTCGCGCGCGCATCACCCTGCAGTCACGCATCGTCACCGAGAGCGGCGAGGATGGGGTGCGCTTTACCGGTCAGTACGTGCTGCACCGCTGACAGCGGGCGCGGCATGCAAAAGGGCGACCCTGGGGTCGCCCTTTTTTGTGGCCGTTCCCCGGCTAGCCGTGGGGGTGCGGTTCGGCCTTCGCCTGCTGGGCGGTATTGGTGTCGGGCAGGTTGTCCGGCGGCACGGCCAGGGCGCGCAGGGCGCCGGACATGATCTCGCTGAAGGTCGGCGCCGAGACCAGGCCGCCGAAGTAGCCTTCCTTGGTCGGGGTATCCAGCATCACCGCCAGCACCAGCTTGGGATCGGCCGCCGGCGCCATGCCGACGAACATCGAACGATAGGCGTGCTCGGTGTAGCTGCCGGAGCCGGCCTTACGCGCGGTACCCGACTTGCCGGCCACGTGATAGCCGGGTACCCGGGCGCGGATCACGCCGCCGTCGTCTTCCACCACGTGGTTGAGCATCATGCGGATGCGCCGGGCGATGGTCGGGTCCATGGCCTGGACGCTCTGCTGCTTCTGGTCCTTGAGCAGGGTCAGGGGCGTCAGCTGGCCATCGTTGGCGATCACCGAATAGGCCTGGGCCAGTTCGGCGACGTTGACCGCCAGGCTGTAGCCGAAGGACATACTGGCCGTGGCGATCTGCGACCACTTGGTGTGGCCGGGCAGGTAGCCGGCGTTCTCGCCCGGAAAGCCCAGCGCCAGGGGATTGCCGAAGCCGACCCGGCTGAGCTGCTCGTAGATGGGCAGCGGCCCGATCTGCAGGGCCACCTTGCTCATGCCGATGTTGGACGAGTTGAGCAGCACCCCGGTCATGGTCAGCACGCCGCGCTTGGCCACGTCGTGGATGGTATGGCCGTCGATGGTCATCCAGCCCGGCGCCACGTCCACGGTGCTGTTCTCGTTGAACTTGCCCGAGGCCAGGGCCACCGACATGCTGAACGGCTTGATCACCGAACCGGGCTCGAAGGCGTCGGTCAGGGTGCGGTTGCGCATGTTGGGGATCTGCAGGGTGGCGCGGTTGTTGGGGTTGTAGGAGGGGAAGTTGGTCATCGCCAGGATCTGGCCGGTCTTGGGATTGACCAGCACCGCCGACCCGGACTGGGCGCCGAACTTCTCCACCGCGGTCTGCAGGGCGCGATAGGCGATGAATTGCAGGCGCAGGTCGATGGACAGGGCGACATCCTTGCTCGGTTGCGGCTGGCGCACCACGCGGATGTTCTTGACCACCGAGCCGCGCGGATTGATCAGCACCTCGCGCACACCGCCCTTGCCGGCCAGCCAGTCCTCGAAGCCCAGTTCCAGCCCCTCCTGGCCATGGCCGTCGATGTTGACCATGCCGATCACCTGGGCCACCAGGTCGGAGCTGGGGTAATAGCGCTTGTATTCCTTGATCTGGCGGACCCCGGGCACGCCGAGGGCCATGATGTTCTCGCCGTCGATGGGCGACAGCGCCCGGGCCAGGTAGAGGAAGTGCTTTTCCGGATGGCCGAGGATCAGGTTGCGCAACTCGGCTTCGGGCTTGTGGATGGCCTGGGCCAGGCGCCCCAGCTGGTCGGCGCTGTCCTGCATCTCGGCCGGATTGCACCAGATGGTCACCACCTCGGTGGAAACCGCCAGGGGCGCACCGTTGCGGTCGGTGATCATGCCGCGGGTGACCGGAATGGGAATGTGGCGCACCGAGCGGCGGTCGCCCTGGTCGCCGAGGAAGGCGGCGTCGATCAGCTTGAGGTAGGTGATGCGGCCGGCGACCACGCAGGTCAGCAGGATCAGCACGGCGACCACGACATAGAAGCGATAGCGGGGTGCGGCCGTCATGGCGGCTCCTGCGCGAGAAGGGGGCTTGGGCATGGTCACAACTGGTTACAACCGTCAGGGACGCGCATGGTAACTGGTCCAGCCATCGGCCGGAAACCGCTGGGCGGTCCGGGGCGGTACACTGCGCACATGAGCGACATCCCCCTGCATGACCTTTCCACCCCTACCGTGACCTGCGAGAGCTGTCAGGCCTGGTGCTGCCGCCAGGAAGTCCTGCTGTTCGACGATGCCGGCGTACCTGCCCGCTACATTGAGGAAGACTGGACCGGCACCCGCATGAGGCGTCTCGACGACGGCTGGTGCGCGGCCCTGGATCGCGAGCAGATGAACTGCAGCATCTACGAGGTGCGGCCCTGGGTCTGCCGGATCTTCGACATGGCCGGCCCGGAATGCCTGGAAGAACGGGCGGACATGAAAAGGGCGATGGAGAGCGGCGAGTTCTAGCGTCGCCCTGGCCAACCCCTTTGGGCTTCGCTGCGCTCAACCCAACCTACGCGTCCAGCCCTGAGGCACCGTAGATACCATCTCTCCCACCAATCACAACAGGTCCGCTAAAGGGCCTGT